>VGRB01000243.1 GCA_016875475.1 Deltaproteobacteria bacterium | reverse complement strand
GGCGCAGCCCGCGGCATCGTCGAGGCAGTACGCGAGCACCGGCACGGACAGCGCGACCGCGACCAGCCCCTTGTTCAGGTTGCGATCCCGGGACCGCGTGGCCGCGATCGCGAGCAGCAGCAGCGCGAACGGCGCGACCAGCCAGGCCCCGAACGGGTCGGTCGGGGTGGCGAGGTGCGAGTGGGTGTGGACCCTGGGGGTGCCTCCCGGATCACAGTGTAGACAAGAGGTATACGGTGGCGCCGATCGCGCCGAGGAGCACGACCGCCAGCGCGACCGGGGACCACAGGTCCTTCCGCGGCGCGGCCGGCGGCGCGTCGAGGTCGTCCGCGTCCTCGGCGGCCTTCCTGCGCGCCGTGCCCCGGACCACGAGCGCGAGCGCCCAGAGCACCTGCGCGCCGAGCGCGGCCCCGAGCAGGGACAGCGCCACGGCCTGCCGGCGCCCGCGCGCCTCCGCGCGCCGCGCCCGCACCTCCCCGGACGTGCTCGCGACCGTGGAGAGCGTCACGGGCGTCCCCGCCGCGCGCGCGGCGATGATGAACGGCACCGCGCGCGCCCGGCCGCCCGCGGGCACCGGCCCGTCCGGCGCGTCCCACTCCGGCCCGGGCACGGCGTCGCCCGCGACCACCATCGCGCCGGCTCCGGGCGCGCCGGGCTGCATCGGGTCGGCCACCGCGCGGACCTGCCACGGGCCGGGACCCGGCAGGGGGACGCGCACCGGCCGGCCCGCCTCTGCGAGCGCCGCGCCCGCGATCGGCCCGGGGCCGGCCGGCGAGGCGGCGGCGAGCAGCACGATCGCGGGACGGCCGTCGCGCGCCGAAGCCGCGACCACCGCGGCGGCGCCATCGACCCCCGCTTCCAGCAGCACCGGCGCCGGCGGCGCGGCGAGCGCCAGGTCCGCTCGGCACGACTCGCCGCCGGGGAGCCCTTCGATCGCGAGCCTCATCCCGGCCGGGATCGCGGGCATGACGGCGTGCAGGACCGCGCCGCCCCAGGCCTCGATCGGCGCGGTCGCGGAGAACCCCGGTGCCGACAGCGAGACCGTGGCCGCGTCGCCGACCGGGCCCGTGACGAGCACCAGCACCTCGGCGTTACGCTTCGCCACGGGCACCCCGCCCGCCGCGAGGAGCGTGACCTTCCGGTCGCCGCACCGGCCGCGCACCGGCCAGTCGCCCTCGACGCGGGCGCCGGTCGATGCCCCCCCCGGACCCGCCACCTCGACGTCGAACGTCGCCTCGCCGGGTCCGGATTCGCCCGAGGTGCGGACCGTGACGCCGCGCCTGCCCGCCTCGCGCGGGACGTCGAAGGACACGAGCGCCGGGCCCGCGCCCGCGGCCTCGAACGGCGCGGGGCGCCCGTCCACCTCGACCGCGGTCACCGAGAGCGGGACGGTCCGGTGCCGGTCGATGTCGAAGGTCTCGACGACGGCGAACGCGCGCCCGGTCCCCGCGAGCGCCGGGGCCGTCGCGACCGCCACGCCGGCCGCGGGCGCGACCTTGCGCACGGTCAGGAACGCGACCACGGCCGCGAGCGCGATTGCGGATGCGGAGAGGAGGAAGGTGCGGGGCATCGAGGCCACCGCGCGATGCTACGACCGCGTACCGTCGAGGCCGCGGACCGGCAGGGCCTTCAGCTCGGTGGTCACGCGATCCACGACGTCGCGGAACGCGGCGGCCTCGGCCGCGGGCACCCGCTGGCCCGGCATGGACAGGAGCTTGCGCGGGTGAACGAACGCGCCGTCCTTCGCGACCGCGAAGTGCAGGTGCGGCCCCGTGGACCGGCCCGTCGAGCCGACGAAGCCGATGAGCGTCTTCTTCGAGACGCGCTCGCCGGCCTTGGCGCCCTTTGCGAAGTGGGACAGGTGGGCGTAGTAGGTCTGCCAGCCGCCCTGGTGCTCCAGGACCACCAGGTTGCCGTTCGCGCCCTTCGCGCCAGCGAAGACCACCTTGCCGTCGCCGACCGCATAGACCGGCGTGCCCTTCGGGGCCGCGTAGTCCTGCGCCCGGTGCGCGGTGAACTTGTGGAGGATCGGGTGGAGGCGCGGGAGCGAGTAGTCGGACGACAGGCGCGAGTAGCGCAGCGGCGCGCGCAGGAACGGCCGTTCCACCGCCTCGCCGGACGCGTCGTAGTAGGTCTGCTCGCCGGCCGCGGACTCGAGCGGGAAGACCGACCCGTTCGCCACCCGGCCCTCGTAGACCAGCCCCTTCACCTTGCCGTAGCGCAGGAAGCGCCCGGAGAGGCTCTCCTTCTCGATGCTGGCGCGCAGGACGTCGCCGCGGCGCGAGTCGCTGAAGAAATCGACCTGGCCCGCGAGCAGGTCCGTGACCACGATCGCGAGTCCCTGGTCCTCGCCGCAGCGCTGGAGGCTCTCGAACAGCGACCCGCGGATCACGCAGGCGAAGCTGACGGTCTGCTTGTCGGTCGCGATCTCCTTGCGCTCCGCGACGAAACCGCCATCGGCCCCGTTCACCTCGACGTACGCGGTCTCGGTCAGCGGGAACGTCAGCGAGCGGACCTTGCCGTCGGGCATCACGGACAGGACCAGCTTCTGGCCGGCCTTCAAGGTCTTCATGTCCACTAGGCGGCCGAGCTCGGTCAGGGCGCCGTGCGCGCTGCCGGACGCGACGCCGAGCCGCGCGAGGGCCTGGGAGGCCGTCTCGCCGCGGACCAGGGCGCCCTCGACCATGCGGGCCTCGGGCGACGCCTCTGGCTGCTGCGGCAGGGGCTCGGGCTCGGCCGGGACCTCGACCGGCTTGGCCAGGCGCTGCTCCAGGGTCGGCGCGGCCACACCGGCCCCCCGGAAGAAGACCGCCCAGTTCACGCCGACGATCGCGAGGACGAACACGGACCCGAGCACCGCTCCGAGCCGCCCCCCGCTCCGGGTGGGCTGGAATCCTCGCAGATACAGGGGCTTGTCGAACGCCAAGACGCCTCCTCCTCGGCGCAGCCCGCGCCGAACAGGGATTCGTATCATCACGAAGGCGCGGGTGTCAACCGTTTCCTGCCCACCTGCCCACCGGGTTCGGAGAACTGGCACGGGTGGCGGAACCCCCCGGGACGGGCGGCTGTGCTATCCTCGGACGACCTTTTCGGGGTGGTTCAGGGTGGAACGGAAGCCGGTATGGATCCTCGCGTGCGCCGTTGTCCTCGCGACCGCGTCACAGGCCGTCGCACGCACCGCGGCCAACGGTCCCGCGAAGGCGGGGGTGGCCGGGTGCGCGGCGGACGCGGGTCGTGCCCTGGCGTGGCTCGCGGGCGTGCGCGAGCTCTCCTCGAAGCTCGGGCTGCCCGGCAAGGGGCTCGATTGGGTGGCGGAGAAGACGCGCGACGCCGTGGGCGCGGACATGCTGGACGCGGCGGGCTGGAAGGCCGCGGGCCTGAAGGCCGAGGGGCCGGTCTGCGTCTATGCCCTGATCGACTTCGACGACGACTTCGTGGTCGCGTTCCCGGTCGCTGACGAGAAACGCGCCCGGGACGCGGCGGTCAGGCTGTTCGGCCGCGGCTCGAAGCCGGTCGCCGAGAAGGTAGGCAGGGGCAAGGCGTGGCGGATCGGCGGGAAGCGCGGCGGGAGCGTGGCCCTCGCGGTCGCGGACGGCGTCGGATACCTCGCGCCCGACCGGAACGCGCTCGCGTTCCTCGGGGGCAGGGAGAAGGACTGGACCGCGGACCTGGCGTTCCCGGACGGCGACGTGTCGGTCGTGGCGGTGGCGGACGTCGCGGCGATCGGGACCGCGGTGAAGGACGAGGACGTGGTCGGGTTCGCGAAGGCGTGGACGCCGCGCGGGCGGCTGGAGGCGGTGCTCGGGAAGGGCATCCTGGACATGAGGCTGAAGGTCGAGAACGGCGGCCTGCTCGCGATGATCGCGGGCGCCTTCCGGGACGCGGCCACGCCGCCCGAGGCGCGCACGTCCGCGGCCGGGCTGGTGCCGGAGCGCGCGTCCGCGTTCGTCCAGTTGAACGTGCCGCTCGGCGGGCTGCTCGGCGCGATCGGGACCGTGGCGTCGGGCGGGGCGCCCGGGTCCGCCCCGGCGATCGGCAGCGGCGCGCTCCAGGACCTGCTCGCGAGCCTCGCGGGCGACCTGACGATCTTCACCGAGGACGGGCTGGTCGGGCTGACGCTCGTGGCGTCGCTGGCCGACCCGGCGAAGGCGGACGCGGCCCTGTCGGGGATCGTGGCGCAGGCGAACGCGGCGCGCATCGCCATGACCGAGGACCGGGTCGAGTCCGGCGGCAAGCCGGCGCGGCTGTTCCGGTTCGGCAGCCCGGACGCGGACTTCCGGTTCCCGGTGTTCGCGGCGATCCGGGACGGGCGGCTGATCCTGGCGCTGTCCGAGGCGAGGGTCGCGGACGCGGCGGCGGGCGGGCGCGCCCGGTACGTCGATCGGATGGACTCGAAGCTCGCGGCCGACGGGCTGAAGGGCGGCGCGCTGCTGGTCAGCCACGGGTTCGGCTCGGACTACCTCGGCGGGCTGACCGCGTACGCGGCGGCCCTGCGGGGTGCCCTGTCGCCGAAGGCCCAGCGGTGGCTCGACCTCTTCGACCTGCCGGCGGTCGCGATCGACCTCCTGTACGACTCGGCCGCGGTGCTGTCGCTCGGCCCGACCGAGACCACGCTGACCATGACGACCCGCTTCCTGGGCGGCGACCCCTACGCCGCGGCCGCCCGCGAAAAGGCGTGGGGCGAGTCGCTCCGCACCAAGTACTCGGGCCGCACGTCCGCGTGGCGGTCGGCGCTGTGGGGCATCGCGGGCACGGACGACCCGTACGGCCGCAAGGCGAAGCGGGTCCTGCTCCAGCCCGAGCCCCTGACCGACTTCGTGCTGGCCGCCGGGGCGGCGGGGTGGATCATGGGGATGGCGATGCGCGACGGGATGGACGCGGCGGTCCAGCCGGCCGAGACCCCGTGCCGGCAGTACCTGATGCGGGCGTGCGTCGGGGGGGACCCGGAGGGCCCGCTCTGCAAGGACGCGCGGAGGTACTTCGAGTCGTCCGAGGGGAGTCCCTCCCAGGCCGACGAGGAGGAGTGCCTGAAGAAGGTCGAGGCGCTCGACAAGAACTGAGGCGGGAATCCCCTCCGGCCGATCCGGCCCCGGGATTCGCGCGTCGAGTCCTTGAATCTCCCCCACCCGTTCGCGTACAATCCGCACCGGTCCGTCGCTCGGGGCGGGTCTCTTTGCATGGAGATGCGGGCATGAGGAAGCACGGTTGGGCCATTGTTTTCGTGGCGTCGCTGTTCGCGGGCATGCTGCTCGCGTGCGGGGGCGGGGAAGGTGCGGCGTCCTGCGACAAGGACGAGTCCTGCGGTCGCGGCAAGGTGTGCCAGTCCGGCGCGTGCCAGGCGCTGGAGTGCACGAGCTTCACGCAGTGCCTCACCGGTCCGAACGGCGGCGAGCGCACCTGCGCGCCGATCGACGGCATGGACGCTTCCAAGATGTGGTGTACCGCGCGCGAGTGCAGCGACACCAGGAAGTGCGCCGACGCCGCGGCGTCATGTATCAAGGGGCTCTGCATCGCCGGCGGCACCACCGACGATGTGCCGGTCCAGGGTGACGAGAGCACGACCGAGACCCCGGCGACCGACACCCCGCCCGCCGAGACCGGCGACGACCCGATCCAGTGCAAGCCCTGCCCGAACGGGTCGGGCGACTGCACCCCGCCGCTGACGTGCTCGGCCGCGGGCTCGGGCAAGTTCTGCCTGAAGCCGTGCGGCGGGACGGCGGAGTGCCTGCCCGGCTACGTGTGCTACCCGACGTCGTCCGCGGGCAAGCAGTGCCTGCCGATCTCGAACGACTGCAAGAAGTGCGCGTACGAGGGCTGCGGGGCGGGCCAGTGCTGCGACCTGGTCACCGGCGAGTGCGGCGGCTGCAAGAACGAGTGCGAGCAGTGCACGTACGACTTCCAGTGCGCGACCGGCATGCGCTGCTTCAAGAAGCAGTCCGCGCAGATCGGCGTGTGCGTGAAGGAGTGCGCAAACGGCCCGTGCGCGAGCGGGTACCAGTGCGCGGACAACGCGGACAAGATCAAGGTCTGCCAGCCCGACGAAAACACGTGCAAGCTCTGCCCGGACCCGAACAAGCCCTACCAGACCAGCGCCGGGGTCTGCGTCGAGTGCCTGAACTCGGTGCACTGCGCGAACAAGCCGAACGCCAAGTTCTGCAGCGACAACAAGTGCCAGGGCCAGGTCTGCGGCGGCGGCCAGAAGAGCTGCTCGGACAACAAGTGCCACCAGTGCTGCGAGGACGCGGACTGCCCGAAGGACGCGACCCACCCCGGCAAGTGCACGAACTACTCCTGCGAGGGCGACAACCCGCAGCAGGACTGCATCAACGCCGGCATGGACTGCGCGAGCGACCCGTACCTGCCGATCTGCTGCACCGGCGGGGGCACGCCCCAGTGCTGCCAGTGCAACTCGAACGCCGATTGCGACGCCCTGGAGGCCGATCAGAACTGCATCTGCACCAACAACAACTGCTTCGACGACACGACCGGCGAGCTGTGCGGCGGCACGCCCTCGCAGTGCGCCTCGTCCTGCACCGAGGACGCGGAGTGCCCGGCGTCCGCGACCGGGACCCCGCTGAAGTGCGCGGCCGCGGGCTTCTGCTACGACGAGAGCGGCTCGTGCGACGGCATGACGTCCTGCTGCCCGGCGGGCGAGACCTGCTTCGACCTGCTGAGCATCCTGTTCGGCGGCATGATGCCCGGCGGCGGCGGCATCCCCGGCATACCCGGCGGCGGCATGCCGAGCATGGGCATCGCCTACTGCTCGTGCATCAAGGGCACCTGCGTGAACGGCAAGTCCTGCACCGACATGAACTTGATCTGCTCGCTCGGCGCGATGCTCGGCCTGTGCCCCGGCGGCACGCTCCCGGCCGACGTGCCCGACAAGGTCTGCTTCGACTTCGCGGACCTGCTCGGCGGCATCGGGATCTAGGAGCCTGTCGGGGACTTCCGTCCTGCTGCGAAATCGCTCCCCTCAGAACTGCATGCTCGTTCCGACGATCACCGAGATGTCGTGGATCATCGCGGCGGGCCTCTTCCGGCGCGACTCGTCGGTCGCCGGCAGCACGTCAAGGCCGCCCATCTCCCCGTAGCCGAACGCGTACCTCACGCCGAACGTGCTCGCGAACGTGATGCGGTCCGTCTTGTCGCTGCCGGTCACGTCGTACGCCGACAGCCTGGAGACCGCGAGCGACGCGCCGTAGAAGTCGACCCGCTTCGAGGCCAGCGACGAGGCCGACCGCTCGGGCGAGAAGTCCGTGAACGCCCCGAACTCGATCGCCCAGCGCGGCGCAAGCCAGATCTCCGCGCCGGCGCGCGCGTTGAACACCCCCTTCCGGTCGATGCCCTCCTCGTCGTCGCGGAACGGCAGGGCGTAGTCCGCGTCCGCCGACACCGCGAAGCGGCCCTCGTCGAGCCACGCCGCCCCGAAAGCGAACGACAGCGGCGACGCCATCCGCGCGGAGAACGTCGATCCGGAGGCGCGCGTCTCCTCGAACTCCGACACGATCCGCGCGGGGTCGTCGCGCGCGGGCAGCGACCGGGCCTCGAGCCACGACCCGTCCACGCTCCGGTACAGCCGCATCGAGGGCGGCCGGATCACGAGCCCGACCCGCAGCCGGTCGGTCGCCCGGCACTGCGCGCCCACGGCCCACGCGAGCCCCAGTTCGGTCACAGTCATGGCGCCGCCGTTCAGCGCGAAGAAGTGGCTGCCCTCGGGCCGGGCCACGTCCTGGTAGAACTCGGCGCGTCTCGTCTCGAGCCCGTACGTCGCGTAGAGCGACGCCCCCACGGCCCAGCGGCCGATGGCGATCCCCCACGACGGGCCCAGGAGATAGCGCGTCGCGACGTCCTCGACGGCCAGCTTCTGGCGGTAGTCCCCCGCGGTCTCCTTCGACCCGACCACGAGGCTGCTCGCGTACTTCACCGACTGCGGCACGAAGACCGACAGCGCCAGGCTGTGGCGCGGCCCGCCGCCCTTGCCGTCGCCCAGGCGCATGACGTACGACAGCGACGTCGGCACCACCTGGAAGCTGGACGTCGAGAAGTCGGACGGCGTCACGGCGCCCGACGGCATCACCGTCCGCAGCAGGCCGGGGACCTGGACCAGCTCCAGGAAGAACGCGCTCGCGGACACGTCCACCGAGGAGCGGTCGTTGTACCCGAGCCCCGCCGGGTTGTACCAGGCGACGCTCCCCTCCTCCGCCATGGCGGTGTACGCGCCGCCCATCCCGGCCGCGCGCGCGCCGATGTGGAACGTGTTCGAGTTCCCGGCGAGCGCGGGCACGGCCGACGCAGCCGACGCAGCAAGGACGAGGGCGGCAGCCGTCCGGCGCATCACGTCCGCAATTGAAAAA
>VGRB01000242.1 GCA_016875475.1 Deltaproteobacteria bacterium | reverse complement strand
CGCCGATGGCGACGCACGCGAGCACCGGCCGATAGCAGCGCTATCGGACGGCGCGCAGCGCGCCAGATCCGCGAAACAAGCCGGCCACGTCGCCGCCATCCGGCAAGGAGGCCCGACGATTTGGGACGGTGAGCGGCGCCTTGACTCGCCCCCTCCGGTCGTCGGATACTCGCCGTCGAACCAGGGGTCATCCATGGACTCGCCCGCGCCTTCCGCGCTGCACGCCCCTGCCGCGCCGCTCGCGCCGCCGCCTCCCCCCCCGATGCCGGACCTTCCGGGATACCGCATCGAGCGCAGGATCTACGAGGGCTCGCGCACGGTCGTGTACCGCGGCGTCCAGGTCGCGACCCGGACACCGGTCGTCGTGAAGCTCGCCGCCGGCGCGCCCCCCCACCCGGCGGTCCTGGCGCGCCTCAGGCACGAGTTCCGGCTCGCGTCGTCGCTCGACGTGGAAGGGGTCATCCGCGTGCTGGCGCTGGAGCGGCTCGGCTCCGGCCTGGCGCTCGTCGAGGAGGACTTCGGCGGCGTGTCGCTCCGCGAGGTCCTCGCCGAGGGCCCGCTCGCCCCCGCGCGGTTCCTGGACGTCGCCCTGCGCCTCACGTCCATCCTCGGCCGCATCCACGCGCGGGACGTGGTCCACAAGGACGTGAACCCGAAGAACATCCTGGTGAACCGGGCCACGGGCGCGGTCAAGGTGATCGACTTCGGCCTGGCGTCCCGCGTGTCGGGCCAGGTCGAGGACGCGGACACGCCCGCCGGGCTCGAGGGGACGCTCGCGTACATCTCGCCCGAGCAGACCGGCCGGATGAACCGGCAGGTCGATGCGAGGTCCGACCTGTACTCGCTCGGCGTCACCTTCTTCGAGATGCTCACCGGCTCCCTGCCGTTCCCGACGACCGACCGCGCCGAGCTGGTCCACTGCCACCTGGCGCGTCGCCCCCCGGCCGCCGCGGACGGGAGTCCCGCCGTCCCGCGCGTGCTGTCGGACATCGTCGCGAAGCTGCTCTCGAAGGCGGCCGAGGACCGCTACCAGACCGCCGCCGGGCTCGAGGCGGACCTGGCCAGCTGCACGACCGCGCTGAACGAGCGCGGGTGGATCGACGAGTTCCCGCTGGGCCGGTCCGACTTCCCGGACCGCTTCCAGGTGTCGAAGCGGCTCTACGGGCGCGAGGAGCAGATCGCCGCGCTGAACGCCGCGTTCTCGCGCACGGCGCAGGGCTACAAGGAGCTGGTCCTGGTCGCCGGGCTTGCCGGGGTCGGCAAGACGTCGCTGATCCGCGAGCTGACCCGGACCGTCGCCGAGCAGCACGGCTGCTTCATCGCGGGGAAGTTCGACCAGTACAAGCGGGACATCCCGTACGGCGCGCTGATCGACGCGTTCCAGGGGCTGGTCCGGGAGGTCCTCGCGCGGGGCGAGGAGGACCTGGCGCGCACGCGCGACGACCTGCTGGCCGCGCTCGGGCCGAACGGGCGCGTGATCATCGACCTCATCCCCGAGGTCGAGCGCGTCACGGGCCCGCAGCCGCCGGTCCCCGAGCTGCCGCCGGCCGAGTCGCACAACCGCCTGAACCTGGCGTTCCACAACTTCATCTCGGTGTTCGCGCGCAGGGACCACCCGCTGGCCCTGTTCCTGGACGACCTCCAGTGGGCGGACAACGCGTCCCTGAACCTGCTCCGCATGCTGATGACCGGCGCGGAGACGCAGTACCTGCTCGCGCTCGGGGCGTACCGCGACAACGAGGTCGACGCGGCGCACCCGATGACGGCCACGCTGAAGGAGGTGCGCGCCGCGGGGACCGCCGTGCGCGACCTCGCCCTCCCCCCGCTCGCCCTCCCGGACGTGGCGATGCTGCTGGCCGACACGCTGCGCTCCGCCCCGGACCGCGTCCGGCCGCTCGCCGAGCTGATCCACATGAAGACCGGCGGCAACCCGTTCTTCATCGGCGAGGTCCTGAAGACCGTGCATGAGCGGCGCCTCGTCACGTTCGAGCGCGAGACCGGGAGCTGGGCCTGGGACCTCCAGGGCATCCAGGCGCTCCCGTCGAGCGAGAACGTCGTGGACCTGATGGTCGAGAAGATCCGCCGCATGAGGCCCGAGGCCCAGCAGGCGGTCAAGCTGGCCGCGATCATCGGCAGCCAGTTCGACGCGGCCACGCTCGCGCTGGCGTCGGGCAAGGCCGTCGGGGAGGTCCTGGCGGCGCTCCGCGAGGCGGTGGTCGAGGGCATGATCGTGCTCGTCGGCGAGGCCTACCGGTTCGTGGAGCTGGACCGCCAGGAGCTGGCCGACGGACTGCTCGACTCCGTCCTGCTCCAGTCGATCGACTTCCGGTTCGCCCACGACAAGATCCAGCAGGCCGCGTGCTCGCTGGTGCCGCCCGAGGCCGCCGGCCACGTGCACCGCAAGGTCGGGACCATCCTGCTGTCCTCGACCCCGCCGGACCGGCTGGAGCGGCGCATCTTCGACGTCGTGAACCAGTTGAACGCGGCGCTGGCGCTGGTGACGACCACCGCGGACGCCGACGAGGTGGCCGCGCTGAACCTGCGTGCGGGCCGCCGGGCGCGCGCGTCGGCCGCGTTCCTGTCCGCCCTGAACTACTTCGAGACGGGCATCCGCCTGCTGCGCGACGACCCCTGGACCCGCGCGCCGCGCCTCGCGCTGGACCTGCACACCGGGGCCGCGGAGGCCGCGCGGCTCGCGGGCAGGCACGACGCGATGGACGCGTACGTGCAGGAGGTCATCGACCGCACGACGCGCATCGAGGACCAGGTCGCCGCGTACGAGGTCCGGATCCACGGCTACATCGCCCAGGCGCGAAAGATGGAGGCGATCAGCACCGGCCTGGACGTGCTCGCGCGGCTGGGGGTCCGCATCCCGCCGGCGCCCGGCACGGGGCAGGTGCTCGTACAGCTCGCCCGGACCACGCTCGCGCTCGCGGGCAAGTCCCCGGAAGACCTGCTCGAACTCCCCCCCATGCGCCACGCGAACATGCTGACCGCGATGCGCCTGATGACGAGTCTCGCGTCCACGGCGTACGTGGTGTCCCCGAACCTGTTCCCGGTGCTGGTGTGCCGCCAGGTCGAGCTGTCCGCGCGCCACGGGAACGCGCCGCACTCGCCGTTCTGTTACGCGCTGTACGGGACGATCAACTGCGGCGTGCTCCACCGCATCGACCTCGGGTACCGCTTCGGCCGCCTCGCCATGCGGCTCCAGGACCGCGCGAAGGGCGCCGAGGCCCTGGTGCCGCGCTCGGCCTTCACCTACATCGCGACCGTGCAGCACTTCCGCGAGCCGCTGGCCGACACGCTCGGGCCGTTCCGCGAGACGTGCAAGCTGTCGCTGGAGCTGGGCGACTTCGAGTTCGCCGGTTGCAACGGCGGGGTGCTGAACTACCACCTGTTCTTCTCCGGCGTGCCGCTGCACGAGGTCGAGCCGGAGGTCGCCGGGTGCGTCGAGATGCTGGAGCAGGTCGGCCAGGAGGCCTACCTGAGCTACTCGCGCCTGTACCTGGAGGCGATCCGCGAGCTGATGACGGTCGCGCGCGCCGCGCCGAACCTGTCCGGGCCGGTGTTCGACGCCGAGCCGATGCTGGCCCACTACCGCGACCGCTCCGACTCGCACGGCGCGTTCAACGTGTGGCTCGTGCGCGGGATCCTGGCGTACCTGTTCGGACGATCCGCCGAGGCGGTCGCGCACTTCGCCGAGGCGCGGAAGCACCTGTTCTCGGCGGCGGCGATGTTCTCGAACCTCGCGTTCCGGTTCTGGGAGTCGCTCGCGCGGCTCGCCGTCTGCGACGGGGCGGCCCCGGACGCGCGCCGCCGCCACCTCCTGCGGGTCGCGTCGAACCAGCGGCACCTCGCCCGGCTCGCGCGCCACTGCCCCGCGAGCCACCTGCACAAGTGGCACCTGGTGCGCGCCGAGCTGGCGCGGGTCAGGCACGACCCGAAGACCGCCGCGCAGGCGTACGACACGGCCATCGACCGCGCCCGGGACAGCGGGTACACGCAGGAGGAGGCGCTCGCAAGCGAGCTGGCGGCGCGCTTCTGGCAATCGCAGGATCGCGTGCGCGTCGCGCGCACCTACATGGGCGACGCGGTGAGCGCGTGGGGCCGCTGGGGCGCCGCGGCCAAGGTCGCGTGGCTCGAGGCTACGCGGCCGGACCTCGTCCCCCCGGCGGCCATCGCGGAGCCGGCCGCGAGCGAGACGACCAGCCACGGCTCCGGCGCCCGCACGACGAGCACCAGCTCCGGCAAGGGCCGCGACGGCCTGGACCTGGTCGCGGTGTTGAAGGCGTCGCAGGTCATGTCCGGCGAGATCCGGCTGAACCGGCTCCTCGAGCGGATGATGGCGATCGTGGTCGAGAACGCCGGGGCCGAGCGCGGGCTGCTGATCCTGGAGTCCGACGGGAAGCTGTTCCTGGAGGCCGAGTCGACGCCGGACGCCGAAGCGGTCGCCGTGCTCCAGCACGTGCCGATGCGGGAGGTCCCGCGCGCGGCGCAGTCGGTCCTGAACTACGTCATGCGCCTGGAGGAGCCGGTCGTGCTCGCGAACGCGGCCGAGGACGGCGCCTTCACGCGCGACCCGTACGTGGCGGGCGCGCGGCCGCGGTCGATCCTGTGCCTGCCCCTGACCCGCCAGGGGCGCCTGACGGGGCTCCTGTACCTCGAGAACAACCTCGCCTCCGCGGCGTTCACCCCGGGCCGGGTCGAGGTCCTGAAGATGCTCGCGTCCGAGGTGGTCGTCGCGATCGAGAACGCGCGCCTCTACCGCCGCCTCGAGGACTACAGCGCGGGCCTGGAGCGCACGGTCCGCGATCGCACGCGCGAGCTGCGGGACGCGAACCGGCAGCTCGCGGCCGAGAAGCGCAAGTCCGAGGACCTGCTGCTGAACGTCCTGCCCTCCAAGGTGGCAGGCCAGCTCCGCGACGCGGGCCGCGCCGAGCCCGAGAGCTTCGAGGGCGTGACGGTCTGCTTCTGCGACCTCGTGGACTTCACGAGCCGGTCGGCCGGGCTCGAGCCGCGGGTGCTGGTGGACGAGCTGAACGACCTGTTCACGGCGTTCGACAACATCGTGGCGTCGCACGGGTGCGAGCGGATCAAGACGATCGGCGACGCCTACCTGGCCGTCTGCGGCATGCCGGACCCCGCGCCGGACCACGCGGACCGGATCCTGGCGGCCGCGGCCGGGATCGTCGAGTGGCTCGACGAGCGCGGGCGCCGCTCCCCGCTCGCCTGGAAGCTGAGGGTCGGCGTGCACTCGGGCCGGGTCGTCGGCGGCGTGGTCGGCGTGCGCAAGTACATCTACGACGTCTTCGGCGACACCATCAACACCGCGTCCCGCATGGAGAGCGCCTGCGAGCCCGGCCGGATCAACGTGTCCGACGCAACGGTCGCGATCGCGAGCGGCCGCTGGCGGTTCGAGGAACGCCCCCCCGTCGAGGTGAAGGGCAAGGGCCCGATGCGGATGTTCTGGCTGCGCAGGGACGGGCCGCCCGATGCGGGAACCAACGCACGGTAAGCGCCCCCCGGGGCTCAGAACAGCTCCTCGTGGACCCGCCGGCGCTCGCGGTCGATCTGCTCCGGGGTCGCGCCGAGGTCCGCCAGCACGGCCTCGGTCATCGCCAGTGCCACCTCGCCCTCCCCCGCGAACACCCGGTCGGCCCCGGCCTCGCGCAGGGTCCTCGCCTCGGCCAGGTAGCGCGCCCTGGCGACGATCCGGATGCGGGGGTTCACCTCGCGGGCCACCCGGATCGCCTCCCCGGCGCCGGGAACCCCGGACACGCTCCACACGAACGTGCCCGCGCGGGCGACCCCGGCCGCCTCGAGGGTGGTCCGCAGCGTCGCATCGCCGTAGAAGGCCGTGGCGCCTTCCCCCCGGAGCCTCTGGATCGTGGAGAGGTTCATCTCGATCACCGACGGCTCGATCCCCTGCTCCCGCAGCAGGCGCGCGAGCGTGCGCCCGACCGGGCCGTAGCCCACGATGACGGCGCGATGGGCGGGGTCCGCCTCGTCCGGCAGGGCCTCCTCCGTGCCGGCGCGGACCCGCGCGTTGAGGAGTCGCCATACGGCGGACCTGCCCGCGAGCCGCGCCTCGATGGCCGACGCACTTCGATAGATCAACGGATTCAAGGATATCGAGACCATGGCCGTCGCGACGACGGCGTCCACCGCGTCGTCCGGGAGGATGCCGACCTGCTTCCCGAGGGCCGCGAGGATGAACGAGAACTCCCCGACCTGCGCGAGCGCGGCCGCCACGGCGAACCCGACCCGGCTCGGATACCCGAGGACGGCGCAGATCGCCACCGCCGCGAACGGCTTCCCGACCATGACGACCGCCACCGTGACGACGACGAGCCCCGGGGACTCGACGACGTGCGCGGGGTCGAACAGCATCCCGACGGACGCGAAGAAGAGCACCGAGAACGCGTCCCTCATCGGGAGCGCCTCGGAGGCCGCCCGCAGGCTGAACTCGGACCGGCCGACCACCATCCCGGCCAGGAAGGCGCCGAGCGCCATGGACACGCCGAACGCCCTGGCCGATCCCACCGCGATGCCGAGCGCGACCACCAGGATCGTGAGCGTGAACAGCTCGCGCGAGCCGGTCGCGGCGACCCGGTGGAGGAGCCACGGGATCACGCGGCCGCCGACCAGCACCGCGAAAGCCGCGAGCCCGCCGATCTTGGCGATCGCGAGGACCACCGCGAGCGCCGCGGCCCCCACGCCCGCGTCCCGCCGCGCTTCGGCGAGCGGCAGAAGAACGAGCACGAGGACCGTGAAGATGTCCTCGACCACCAGCCAGCCCACGGCGATGTGGCCGACGGGCGTGTGGAGATGGCCCCCGTCGGAGAGGACGCGCACCAGGACCACCGTGCTGGCCACCGCGATCGCCAATCCGAACACGATGCCGGCCTGGGCGGACCATCCGGCGACCGTCATCGCGCCCGCGGTCCCGAGGGCGGTCGCCGCCACGATCTGGACCGCGGCCCCGGGAACGGCGATCCGCCGGACCGACAGCAGCTCCTTGAAGTGGAACTGGAGACCCACGCCGAACATCAGGAGGATCACGCCGACCTCGGCGAGCTGCTCCGAGATCGCGCGGTCGGCCACGAAGCCGGGCGTCGCCGGCCCGAGCGCCAGCCCCGCCAGCAGGTAGCCGACGATCGGGGACAGCCCGAGCCGCTGCGTCAGGTACCCGAACGCGAGCGCGGCGGTCAGGCCCGCGGCCAGGGTGACGAGGAGTCCCAGTGCGTGGGTCGGCCCCATCGCACGACTCCGGTTGCGCGGCGCGTCGCGGCGCGACGGTCGCGGCGGAACCCGCGGCTACCGCGGAGGAACGAGCAGCCTGAGTCCCGCGGGCACGACCTCGGCCTCGAGCGGGATGGTCCCGGGCTGCTCGCCGTCGAGGTCGATCAGCGCGCGGTCCGGCTCGCCTCGTCCCCCTCCGGCCGGCTCGACCGCGACCACGCGGCCGCGCGACGAGTACACCCCGGGCCGCCCGAGGTGCGTGCCGTCGTAGATGTAGCGCGAGAGCGTCAGGAACTGCGGCTTCGACATGTTCCCGAACACGGTCACGTCGAACAGCCCGTCGTCCCACGAGGCCTTCGGGGTGATCATCATCCCGCCGCCGAAGAAGCGGCCGTTCCCGATCGCGACCAGCTTGGCCGGGCCCTCGTACAGCGGCGCGCCGTCCACGGTCACGCGCACCGGCACGTTCCGGTACGCGAACATCCCGCGGATCGTCCCGATCAGGAACGACGCCTTGCCTCCGAGCGCCTTGGTCGTGTGGTTCACGTAGTGGTCCACGAGCCCCGAGATCCCGCACGACGCGATGTTCACGAACGGCCGCGTGACCGTCGCACCGGCCGCGTCCCGGAAGGTCAGCGACCCGTAGTCCGCGGGACGCGCCTGCCCCTGCCGAAGGCAGGCGATCGCGTCGTCGAGGCCCGGGCCGAGCGGCAGCACCTTCCGGAAATCCCCCCCCGTCCCGCTCGGGACGACCGCGAGCACCACCCTGGCCGCGAGCCCGGATCGGACGAGGCCGCCGACGACCTCGTTCAGCGTCCCGTCGCCGCCGCAGGACGCGACCATCGTCGCACCGTTGCAGGCCGCCTCGGCCGCGAGCGTGGTCGCGTGCAGGGGACCGTTCGTATAGACGTAGGACAGGGACGGGAACGCCTCGCGCAGCCCCGGGAGGACCGCCTCGAAGCGCTCGCGCGTCGCGCCGTTCGCGCTCTTCGGGTTCACGACGAAGAACGGTTTCGCCCGGAAGTCCTCAACCCCGCCCGCGACCACCCCTTCCATCGCGCCCTCCCCGACTCCTTCCACTGCCCGGACCCGAGCCCGCTCTCCTCCCCCTGC
>VGRB01000241.1 GCA_016875475.1 Deltaproteobacteria bacterium | reverse complement strand
GGGGGGACCGGCGCGACCGTGCTGATCGCGTCGGGCAACCCCCTCGGGAGCCCGGCGTACTCGAGCCCGACCGCGGCGAACGCGTGGACGATCACGCTCGAGGGCGACGGAACGCGCTACGACCCGGCCAAGGGGAAGGCCGTGTCGCTCGCCATCGACCCCGCGAGCGAGTGGCCGTTCATCCGGTCGGTCGCGTCGTCCGCCCGGATCGGGGACGGCATCCTGGTCGCGGGCGGCGTGCGCACGTTCGTGAAGGTCGCGGGTTTCGAGGACTGCAAGGACAGCCAGGGGGGGGGCGGCGTGCGCACGTTCGTGAAGGTCGCGGGCTTCGAGGACTGCAAGGACAGCCAGGGAAAGGAGCTGGACTACTGCTTCCCCCGCAGCTTCGCGGTCGTCACGCCGGGCGCGGACGGTGGCGTCGGAGCGGTCGAGGCCGTCCGCCTCCCGCACGGCCGCCTGGGCGTGACCGCGGTCGCGCTGGACCGCGACCAGGTGCTGCTGCTCGGCGGGATCGCCGGGTTCGGCGACAACCCCCCCGCCGACTACGACTGGAAACCCCCCGACGCGCCTTCGGAGTGGAAGACCTCGAGCTGGGTGCTCTCGTCCGCGCTGATCGCGGTGCGCGCCGGCGCGTTCTCCGACGACGCCTGCGCTGCGCACCCGCCGGCGGCGCCGGCGGAGTAGCCCTCCCCAGCCGTCCCCCGCCCGCGCACGGCCGTCCGATTCATCGCGGGCGGACCGCGCCGCGAGGGCGTCCCGCGATACGCCGCGACCTCCCAGTGCGTGCGCGGTCCTGGGCCGGAGCGGGCGGGGGCCCCCCGGGGGAACACCCGCACGATCAGGCGTTTCGATACGCTCTTCTACCGCCCCAGGCCCGGCAAGGCGCACCGGAAGCCGACGTGCTCGGGGTTTACCGGGTCCTGGAGCCAGCTCCGGTACGACACGCGCATCCCGAACTCCTCGTCGTAGGACCCGCCCTTGACGACGCGGTGGTTGCCGGTCCCCGGGCCCTCCGGGTCCTTGCGGTCGGCCGGGTCGCGGTCGCGCGCGTACCAGTCGGACACGTACTCCCATACGTTGCCGATCATGTCGAGCGCGCCGCCCGGGCTCGCGCCGCGGGGCCGCGAGCCCGCCGGGCACGTGCCTTCGCCGCAGTTGCAGCCCGGCGACACGGCGCGCGTGCAGTCGGGCCGGCGGTCGCCCCACGGGTGCGTGGTCCTGCGGCCTCCGCGCGCCGCCTTCTCCCACTCGGCCTCGGTCGGGAGCCGCCTGCCCGCCCACGCGCAGTAGATCGCGGCCTGGCGCCAGCTCACGCAGTTCACCGGGTGGTCTTCCCGGCCGTCCCGGCCGGCGTTGCACGCGGGGCCCCGTGAGGTCGGCGTGCAGGCGCCGGACTCCACGCACCTGCGGTAGGCCGCGACCGTGACCTCGGTGCGGTCGATGCGGAACGGGCCGATGCGGACCTTGAGCTTGTCCTCGTCGTCCGTGCAGGCCTTGTCCGCGGGGGCGCAGCCCATCCAGAAGGCGCCTCCCGGCACGGGGACCATGGCCGCCGGCGGCGCGACGGTCGCGGGTGCGGGTGCAGGGAGCGCCTCGGGAGCCCCCTCGTCCGGGGGGGCGGGACGGGCCGGCTCGTCGCGGCGCGACAGCGTGCCTTCTCCGTCGTCGTCCGCGTCCGCGCCCCGCGGGTCGGGCAGGCAGAGGACCGCGGCCGATTTCAGCATGAAGATCGCCTGCTTGCGCTGGACCGCGCCCTGGATCTGCGGCAGCGCCGGGTCGACCGGCGCGAGCACTTCGCGTGCCTGCTCGCAGCGTCGCAGGTACGCGAGCGCGGAGCCGAGGTAGATGCGGATCACCGGCCGGTCCGAAAGCGGGAGCGCCTGCCCCAGCAATCCGGCCGCGTCCGCGAACCGCGCCTCGTCGTATGCGTCCACGGCGCCCTGGAGCAGCGCCTCCGAGGCCCGCTCGCGCGCGTCGCGGTCCGGCTCGTCCGCGCCCGCCGCGGCGGCCCACGTCACGAGCGCCGCGACCGGCAGCACCCTGATGACTCGTCGCTCCATCGTCACCCCCGGGTTCACGCAGTCTAGCACGGCGTACAATACGCGCGGGATCGTCCGATCGTTCCCGGAGGTGACGGGCGGTGCGACGCGTCGTGAAGCTCCTGTTTGCGCTGGCCGCGGTCGGCGGGCTCGTGGCGGCCGCGTACCTCGCCGCGAAGCCGGAGCCCCCCGAGGTCGCGGCGAAGCGGGTGAAGCGGACCTCGATCGAGGACACGGTCCCGGGGGTCTCGACCGGCGTGGTCGAGGTCGCACGTCGCGTGGCGGTCCAGGCGGAGTCGTGGGGGCGCGTCCGCGAGGTCCGCGTGAAGCGCGGTGACCGCGTGAAGACCGGGGACGTGCTCGTGACGCTCGATGATTCGGACCTGCGCGACCAGGTGCGTGCGCTGGAGGCGGCGATCCCGGTCCTGGGCGCCCGGGTCCGGCAGGCCGGGACGCGCGCGGATCAGCTCGGCAGGGACCAGGACCGAGCCCGGCGGCTGTTCGAGGCGGGGAGCCTGCCGGCGGCCCAGGCGGAGCAGGCCGCGTCCGGGAAGGACCTGGCGCGGCTCGATCGCGAGGCCGCGTCGGCCGCGCTGGCGCAGGCGCGCGTCAATCTGGACGTGGCGCGGGCCGCGGTGCGGAAGACGACCGTGCGCGCGCCGTTCGACGGGGTCGTGCTCGACGTGTTCGCGGAGGTCGGGCAGGTCGCGGGCTCCGGGCTCGGCGGCGGCGCGTCGCTCGGGGCGGGGCCAGCGAGGGCTCGTGGACCTCGCGGACGACTCCGAGGTCAGCGTCTTCGTCGACGTGGACGAGGCGGACTACTGGCGCATCCGGCCGGGGCAGCCGGCGATCGTGACGCTCGACGCGCTCGGCCGCCGGCGCGTGGACGGATCGGTGGCGGAGGTGTTCCCGTACATCTCGCGCGCGCTCGACCAGAACCGGACCGCGCGCGTGAAGGTTCGCCTGCCGGACGCGGTCCGCGCCGAGGTGCTGCCGGGTATGAGCGCGAACGTCGAGGTCGTGGTCGCGTCGCGTAGCGGCGTGCTGGTGCTCCCGACCCCGTGCGTGGTCACTCGCATGGTCGGCAAGGTCGCGCTCGTGGTCGATGGCGACCGGCTGCGCGAGAACCGGATCGACGTCGAGGTCTCGACCTGGGAGTGGACCGCGATCCGGTCGGGGCTGGCGGAAGGGGACCTCGTCGCGGTCCCGCCAGGGGACGTGCCCCCGCCAGGGGACGTGGGGCTCACGGACGGCATGCGCGTGGTCGCGCGCGAGGAGTGACCTTCGGCGTGGGCGACCCCGTCATCGAGGCGCGCGGCATCGAGAAGACCTACCGGTCCGCGGGGGGGGGGACGCTCGCGCTCCGCGGCGTGGACGTGGCGATCCGTCCGGGCGAGCGGGTCGCGATCATCGGTCCGTCGGGCTCCGGGAAGAGCACGCTGATGGCGATCATCGGCTGCCTGGACCGGCCGACCGCGGGGACGTACTCGATCGGCGGCCCCGCGACGTGACGGGCCTGTCCGACGACGACCTGTCCGCGCTCCGCAACCGCATGATCGGATTCGTGTTCCAGTCGTTCAACCTGCTGCCCCGGGCCACGGCGCTCGAGAACGTCGAACTGCCTCAGGTCTATGCCGGTGTGCCGCGTCGGACCCGGCGCGAGCGGGCCGCGAGGGTGCTCGAACTGGTCGGGCTCGGGCACCGGATGCACCACCGTCCCAACGCGCTGTCGGGCGGCGAGATGCAGCGGGTCGCGATCGCGCGCGCGCTGGTCAACGACCCGGGGCTGCTGCTCGCGGACGAGCCGACCGGGAACCTGGACAGCCGCGTCGGCTTCGAGGTGCTGGAGCTGTTCGAGAGGCTGAACCGGGAGCGGGGCGTCACGCTGGTGATCGTGACGCACGACCCGCGCGTCGCGGCGCGGTGCGCTAGGGTGATCGAGCTGCTGGACGGGCGGGTGGTCCGGGACGGGCCGCCGGCGGTGTGAGGTCCGATGGACCTGTTCGAGTCGGCGCGCGTCGCGCTCGACGCGCTCGCGCACAACAAGCTGCGGTCCGGGCTGACCATGCTCGGGATCGTCATCGGCGTGTTCGCCGTGATCTCGCTCGTGTCGCTCGGACACGGCGCCCAGAAGTACGTGGCCAGGGAGTTCGCCGGGATGGGCAGCAACCTGCTGCTCGTGACGCCCGGGAAGCGCGAGACGTTCGGCGGCGGCCCGATGATCGGCGCACAGAACGTCCACAAGCTGACGCTGGAGGACTCGGACGCGATCGGGCGGCGCGTGCCGTCGGTGTCGGGCGTCGCCCCGATCATCTTCGGGCTGGGGCTGGTCAAGATCGAGGCGAAGTCGCGGAACTGCATGGTGGTAGGGACCGGCGCGGAGTTCCCGGACGTGCGCAACATCCGGCCCGCGACGGGGTCGTTCTTCGGCGAGGACGACGTGGACGCCGGGCGCCGCGTCGTGGTCATCGGCGCGCTCGTCCGGCGCGAGCTGTTCGGCGACGAGAACCCGCTCGGCCGCTACCTGAACGTGATGGGCACGCCGTTCCGCGTCATTGGCGTGATGGAGCGCCGCGGCGTGTCGCTCGGGTTCGACCTCGACGACCTCGTGTTCATCCCGGTCAGCGCCGCGCGCCGCCTGTTCAACACGGACGCGCTGGCGGAGGTCATGGTGCAGGCGCGATCCGAGGCGCTCGTGGACCGGGCCGCAGACGAGGTGCGGGCGCTGCTGATGGAGCGGCACGGGGGGGTGGAGGACGTCACCGTCATCACGCAGGGGCAGATGCTCTCGACGCTCAACACCATCCTCGACGTCCTGACCGCGACGCTCGCCGGGATCGCGGGGATCTCGCTGGTCGTGGGAGGCATCGGGATCATGAACATCATGCTCGTGTCGGTGCGCGAGCGGACGCGCGAGATCGGGGTGCGCAAGGCCATCGGCGCGCGGTCGCGCGACATCCTGGTGCAGTTCCTGGTCGAGTCCGTGGTGCTGTCCCTGATCGGCGGCGCGATCGGCGTGGTGCTGGCGTTCGGGGTCCAGGTCGCGGCCCACCTCGTGATCTCGGACCTGCCGATCGCGATCACCCCGTGGGCGGTGACGCTCGCCGTCGTCTTCTCGGCCGCCATCGGCATCTTCTTCGGGGTCTTCCCCGCGCGCCGCGCCTCGCGCCTGAACCCGATCGAGGCGCTGCGCACGGAATGATCCGGGGGGGGCCTGCCTTGACTCGCGACCCCCAACCATGGACCATTCCCGCCGGAACCCGTGGGGGTGCAGGATGGCGCGGAAGCTCGGGTGCGTGACGTGCCTGCTGGTGGTCGCGGCGGCGACCGCGTGCGGGTCGGGGACGGACGGGGGGGACGACGTGCGCGGCGACGCGGTCGTCTTCCCCGACCGCGGAGGCCCCACGGACCCCGGCGGCAAGGACCAGGCGAAGGAGTCGTCCGACCCGTCGGGCGACCCGGCCGCGGACCCGACCGATCAGGATGCCGAGGTCTCCCAGCCGCCGGACGAAGGCCAGGATCCGGGCCAGGATCCCGCTCCCGACCCGTCGCCTGACCCGAGCCCGGACCCGACCCCGGACCCGACCCCTGATCCCCAGCCTGACCCTGCCCCTGACCCCACCCCGGACCCGGCGAAGGACGAGGCCGGCGGCCAGGAGATCTACCAGCCGAAGCAGGGGTCGTGCGCGTGGTTCTACGAGTGCGCGAATGAGTGCCCGGACCCGCCGACCACGACGTGCGTGATGGCGTGCCACAACGCGCTCTCGATGGCCGCGCAGGACCAGCAGACCGCGCTGGAGACGTGCCTGTCCGACAAGGTTCGTGCTTCGGGCTGCCGGACGCGGAGTTCTCGGTCTGCCTGGACACGAACTGCAAGGACCCGTTCCTGGCCTGCTTCGCGGGCGACCGGATCTACACGTGCGTCGAGCTGAACGAGTGCATCCGGGGGTGCCCGGACAACGACGACGCGTGCGTCCAGAACTGCTTCAACATGTCGGGCTACCTCGCGAACTGGGACTGGGAGAAGCGGGTCGGCTGCTTCCGGGCCGAGTGCCCGGTGTGCCTGCTGGCCGCGCCGACCACCGCGCAGCAGCAGGAGTGCCGCCGGTGCGCCGAGAAGGCGATCTTCGGCGCGTGCGCCGTGGAGTACCAGCGCTGCTGGACCGCGGGCAACGCGAAGTGCGCCGAGATGTGGGACTGCGCCCAGGCGTGCCCGGACGAAGTCGCGTGCGTCAACGCCTGCCGGGACGCGGCCACGTTCGCTGCCCAGGGCAAGTTCCAGGCGGTCTACACGTGCGCGGACGAGCAGTGCCCCGGGCTGTCCGGCCAGGCGTGGGCCGACTGCGCGACCGAGTCGGTCAACGGGGCCGGCGCGTGCGTGCCGGCGCTGACCGCGTGCATGGACGACGCCGACGAGTGCGCGACGCACTGCGCTCCCGCGGACGGCTGCGGCGCGGACGGTTGCGGCGGGTCTTGCGGGTCGTGCTCCGGCGGGAAGGATTGCTCCGGGGCTACGGCGACCTGCTCATAGCCAGGCGTCGCCCAACCCGCAGAATCCCTTTCGGGAGACCTGTTCCCCTGTCCCCTGTCCCTGTGCCCCCGCCGGCTTCCGATTCACAAATGTAGAAGACGTCGCCCGCGCGATTCGCCAGTGATCTCCGCTACGTGCATCAGGGCGGCGTCTTCGGCCCGGAAGCCGGCGGGTGGGGCCTTGGGGCTCTGGTGGCGGGGCGGGAAGACGCGAGTCAGTGCTGGCCGCAGCTCCCGCCGTCCTTGTTGCGGTGCGGACACCCGCCGCAGCCGCCCTGCTCGGGCTGGCCGAACACCGGCGTGGGCTCGGCGGCCGGGGGCGGCGCGGGGGTCGCGGGCGCGTCCAGCGTCACGCCCGGCACGGCCTTCGCGAGCTTCGCCCGGATCGCCTCGGCGTCGGTCTTCGCCGGGTCGAACCTCACGGTGAAGCGGCCCTTGTCCTTGTCGGCCTTCGCGGACTCCACGCCGGGGTGGCCGGCCAGCGCCTTCGCGAGCTTCTTCGCGACGTCGGGCTTCTCCACGCCGTCGGCCTTGTAGTCGGCCACGACGCTCTTCGCGTCTGCAGCCTTCTTCGGGGCCTCGGCCAGCGCGGGCGCGGCGAGCGCGATCACGATGGCGGTCGTCAGGGTGCGCAGCAGCATTGTTCGTCCTCCTTCATTCAGGGCGGGGGGACCCGGGTCCCGTCGACCTCGGTCACCCGGAACACGCCGTACCGGAACTCGCCGGTGTGCTCGTCGAGCACCGGCCCCTCCACGGCGGCCCGGATCCCGCCGGGGTCCGTGACGGCGGGATCATACGTCACCTCGAGCTCGCCGCGCGCGGCAAACGCGCGAACCCTGAGCACCCCCGGCTCGCTCTCCAGCAGCCCCGTCGCGGCCTGGGCCATGCGGGCGCAGCGGACGCCCGCGACGCGGAGCGAGACCACGGCCGCGCCCTCGGGCGCCGGCCCGGGCGCGCCGGTCTCGACGCTCGGGACCGCCAGCAGGGGGGACGCGGCCACGGCCGCGACGCCCGCGATCGTGATCAGCGCCGGCACGACCGCCCAGTGGATCGGGCGCGAGACCCCGCGGGCCGTCAGCGCCAGCGCGCGCCGGTCCCTGCACGCGGCCACGCACTCCAGGCAGGCGGTGCAGTCGCCGGACCGGACGGACGGGACGGTCGAGACCGCCAGCCCCTGCGGGCACGCCCGGTCGCACGCGCGGCACGAGCTGCAGGCGGGCGCGCTTCGGGTCACGCGGAGCGCGCCGGGCAGGGCGAGCGGCCACAGCGTCGCCCCGAGAGGGCACAGCCAGCGGCACCACGCCATGGGCAGCACGAGCATCAGCGCCAGCACCGCGCCGAGCACGAGCCAGCTCCACCACTGCACCTCGTGACCGCCGAAGCTGAACAGCACGTAGTACGGGTCGTACCCGCGGAAGACCAGCTCGCCCGCGGTCCACGTGGCCCAGAGGATCAGCGCGAGCAGCGGGAGCCGGAGCCAGCGCAAGCCCGCGTCGATCCGCGGCGGCGCCGATACGCGCCGCAGGCCGGGGGGATGCGCCGCCGCACGGCGTCGAGCCACTCCGAGACCGCGCCGAGCGGGCAGACCCAGCCGCAAAACGCCTTGCGGGCGACCAGGGTGACGACGACGACACCCAGGAAGATCGCGAGGTTCAGCTCGCCCGTGGTGCACGCGAACGTGCCGCCGGTCGCCAGCGCCCAGGCCGTCTCGACCGCGCCGAACGGGCACGCGGCCTCCACGCCGGCGCCGCCGAGGCGCCACCCGGCCGCCACGGTCGCGGCGACGAAGCCGATCTGGACGAGCCTGCGGGTGCGGGTGGCCGCGGTCATGGGGCGGGATTATGGGAGGGGATGGCGGAGAGGGCAACGGGGAG
>VGRB01000240.1 GCA_016875475.1 Deltaproteobacteria bacterium | reverse complement strand
CCCCGCGCTCGGCGTGTCCGTGGACTGGGACCGCGAGCGCTTCACGCTGGACGAGGGGCTGTCGCGCGCGGTGCGCGCGGTCTTCGTGCAGCTCTACCGCGAGGGCCTGATCTACCGCGCCCAGCGCATGGTCAACTGGTCGCCCGCGATCCGCACCGTGCTGTCCGACCTCGAGGTGGAGGAGCGCGAGGTCAAGAGCCACATGTGGCACATCGCCTACCCGGTCGTCGGGACGGACGAGCGGCTGGTGGTGGCCACCACGCGGCCCGAGACGCTGCTCGGCGACTCGGCCGTCGCGATCCACCCGGAGGACCCGCGCTACGCGCACCTGCACGGCCGCGAGGTCGAGCTGCCCCTGACCGGCCGCCGCATCCCGATCATCCTGGACGCGGTCGCCGTGGACCCGCGCTTCGGCACGGGCGCGCTGAAGATCACCCCCGGCCACGACTTCTCGGACTTCGACACCGGCCGGCGCCACGGCCTGCCGGTCATCAGCATCCTGACCGAGGACGCGCACCTCGCTGCGATCGACGCGGTCCCGCCGAAGTACCGCGGGCTCGAGCGCTACGCGGCCCGCGAGGCGGTCGTGAAGGACCTGGAGGAGGCCGGGCTGCTGGTCAGGATCGAGGACCACAAGCACGTGGTCGGCCACTGCCAGCGTTCCGGCGTCGTGGTCGAGCCGACCGTGTCGCTCCAGTGGTACGTGCGGATGAAGCCGCTCGCGGACCCGGCCATCGCGGCGGTGCGCGACGGCCGGACGGCCTTCATCCCGGCCGCGTGGGAGAAGACGTACTTCAACTGGATGGAGAGCATCCGCGACTGGTGCATCAGCCGCCAGCTCTGGTGGGGGCACCAGATCCCGGTGTGGTACTGCGCGGCGCGCGGCTGCGACGGCATGCACGTCGACGTCGATCCCCCCGCGGCGGGGCATGCCTGCCCGAAGTGCGGCGGGACCGCGTGGAAGCAGGACGAGGACGTGCTCGACACGTGGTTCTCGTCGGGGCTGTGGCCGTTCTCGACGCTCGGGTGGCCGGACCGCACGCAGGCGCTCGCCACGTTCTATCCGACCACCGTCATGGAGACCGGGTTCGACATCATCTTCTTCTGGGTCGCCCGCATGATGATGATGGGCATCCACTTCATGGACGACGTGCCGTTCAAGACCGTGTTCCTGCACGCCATGGTGCGCGACGAGCACGGCAAGAAGATGAGCAAGACCAAGGGGAACGTGATCGACCCGCTCGAGCTGGTCGAGGAGCACGGCGCGGACGCGCTGCGGTTCACGCTTGTCACGATGGCCGCGCAGGGGCGCGACGTGAAGCTGTCCGTGGACCGCGTGAAGGGATACCGCGAGTTCGTGAACAAGCTGTGGAACGCGTCGCGCTACGGGTTCATGAACCTGGACGGGTTCGAGGGTCCCGCGAGGCTGGACGGGCTCGACCTGTCGCCCGCGGACAAGTGGCTGCTCACGCGGCTGCACGACGCGCTCGGCGCGACGCACCGCGCGATCGAGGAATACCGCTTCAACGAGGCCGCGCTGGAGCTGTACCAGTTCACGTGGCGCCGCTTCTGCGACTGGTACCTGGAGCTGGCCAAGGGCGCGATGCAGGAGGGCGGCGAGCGGCGCCGGGCCGCGCAGAACGTGGTGGTCTTCGCGCTCGACCGCATCCTGCGCGCGCTGCACCCGTTCATGCCGTACGTCACCGAGGAGATCTGGCAGAAGCTCCGGCCGATGCTGGGCGACACGCCGGACAGCATCGTGGTCGCGCCGTACCCGACCGGCGCGGACGTGCCGACCTTCCCGGACGAGGCCGCGGCCATGGACGCCGTGCTGGAGGTGATCGGCGGCATCCGCGGCGTGCGCTCGCAGCTCGTGATCCCCCCCGGCGAGGTCGTGGACGTCACGCTCCGGCCGCACTCGGCCGAGACCGCGGCGCGCCTGCGGGCCCACGCGGACGACGTGT
Source organism: Deltaproteobacteria bacterium (assembly GCA_016875475.1). Classification (GTDB taxonomy): domain Bacteria; phylum Myxococcota_A; class UBA9042; order DTJE01; family DTJE01; genus VGRB01. The sequence continues at coordinate 6,491 of VGRB01000240.1, read as the reverse complement.
CGCGGCTGGGGCGCGTGACGATCGCGGCGATCGACGAGGCGGCGACGCGGCCCGCGGGCGCGGCGATCGCGGTCGGCACGGTCGCGGACGCCTACGTCGCGGTAGGCGAGGAGCGGCTGGCGACCGAGGTGCGGCGGCTCCGCAAGGAGCACGAGAAGGCGTCGAAGGACCTGGACCAGGTCAACCGCAAGCTCGCGAACGAGGGCTTCCTCGCCAAGGCGAAGGAGGAGGTCGTCGAGGCCGAGCGCGAGAAGGCCGAGGAGCTGGCGGCGTCGCTGGCGAGGCTCGGAGAGGCGCTGCGGGCGCTGGAGGCGTAGATGGCCGCGAAGGATGCGATTTCCGCCGAGGCCTACCTGTTCATCGAGGTGCGCGACCGCGTGTATCGCTACCGCATCGAGCAGGCGGTCACGTCGATCGGCGCGGCCGAGGACAACGTGGTCCGCATCAGGGAGCCGTCCGTCGCCCGCCACCACATGCTGCTGACGTACGTGGACGGCCGCTTCCACATGCGGCGCGTCGAGGACTCGCCGGTGCGGCTGAACGGCGAGCGCGTCGAGGGGTTCACCGAGGAGCTGCGGTACGGCGACCTGCTCGGGATCGGCGACGTGCGGCTGCGGCTCGCCGAGGGCGGGCGGACGTCGGACACCGCCCTGATGATCCAGATCCACCCGCACGTGGACGAGTCGGTGCGGCCCTGGCAGCTCTACCTGACGCGCCGCACCGAGGTCGCGATCGGCGACGCGCCCGCGGACCTGCTGCTGCCGGGCGCGGTCGGCGGCGAGCGCTTCGTGATCGAGAACTTCGGGTCGCACTGCCAGTACCTGGTCCCGCCGGAGAAGGGCGGGGCGCCGGTGAACCTGAACGAGACCCCCGTCGCGCGCCGCACGCGGCTGAAGGACCGCGACACCCTGCGGCTGCGCGGCTACACGCTCCGCCTGAAGCTCCTGCGGGCCGAGGTCATGGACGACCCCGAGGGGCTGCTCTGGCCCGAGGTCCTGCGCCGCCACCAGGTGCCGGAGGAGCCTCGGGGGTAGCGCCGGTTGAGAGTGCGGGACCCATGCGGCATCATGCCATCCGGAGGATTCACGTGAAGAATCGCACCGTCGCGGAGCCGTACAAGATCAAGATGGTCGAGCCGCTCAAGGTCACCACGCGGGCGTTCCGCGAGGAGGCGATGAGCGCGGCCGGGCACAACACGTTCCTGCTCCGGAGCGAGGACGTCTTCATCGACCTCCTCACGGACTCCGGCACGAGCGCGATGAGCGACCGGCAGTGGGCCGGGATGATGCTCGGGGACGAGGCGTACGCCGGTGCGAAGAACTTCTACAACCTCGAGGAGGCGATCCGCGAGGTCTACGGGTTCCGGCACGTGGTCCCGACGCACCAGGGGCGAGCCGCGGAGCACATCACGTCGCAGCTCCGCATCCGCAAGGGCCAGTACGTGCCGATGAACATGTACTTCACTACGACTCGCGAGCACGCGGAGCGCGCGGGCGGCACCTTCCACGACTGCATCATCGACGAGGCGCACGACCCTGCCTGCGAGCACCCGTTCAAGGGGAACGTGGACGTCGCGAAGCTCGACAAGCTGGCGCGCGATCACGGCGCGGAGTCGATCGCGTACCTGTCGATCGCCCCGTGCGTGAACATGGCCGGCGGCCAGCCGTTCTCGATGGCGAACCTGCGCGAGGTGTCGGCGTGGGCGCGCGAGCGCGGCATCCCGATCATCTTCGACGCGACGCGCGCCGTGGAGAACTGCTTCTTCATCCGGCAGCGCGAGGAGGGCTACCAGGGCCGTCCGGTCGCCCGCATCCTGCGGGAGATGATGAGCTACGGCGAAGGCTGCACCGTGTCCTCCAAGAAGGACAACCTCAGAAACATCGGCGGGTTCATCGCCACGAACAACGAGGAGTTCTTCACGAAGGCGAAGGAGATGGTCGTGGTCTTCGAGGGCCTGCACACTTACGGCGGGCTCGCGGGGCGCGACATGGAGGCCATGGCCCGCGGGATCCGCGAGATGGTCGACGACGACTACATCGCGAGCCGGGTCCGGCAGGTCGAGCACCTCGGCCGGCGGCTGGTCGAGGCCGGCGTGCCGATCGTGCGCCCGGTCGGAGGCCACGCGGTCTTCCTCGACGCGAAGCGGTTCCTGCCGCACCTGCCGCAGGACCGTTTCCCCGCCCAGGCCCTCGCCGCCGCGCTGTACGTGGACAGCGGCGTGCGCGCGATGGAGCGCGGCATCGTCAGCGCGGGCCGCGACCCGAGGACCGGCGACCACCGGCGGCCGAAGCTGGAGCTGGTGCGCCTGACCATCCCGCGCCGCGTCTACACCAACCTCCACATGGACGTCGTGGCCGAGAGCTGCGAGGCGCTGTACGAGGAGCGCGACGCGATCCGCGGCCTCCGGATGACCTACGAGCCCGAGAGCCTTCGGTTCTTCCAGGCTCGGTTCGAGCAGGTTTGAGGCGGTCGCGCTTGACATGATGCCCTGGAATGCCCTTGATGCGCGTGGGTTCGGGGACGGGCGCGGGGAGAGGTGAGCCGGATGCCCTGGGACTATTCGGACAAGGTCAGGCAGCTCTTCATGGACGCGGTCGCCGGGAAGGCCGGCACGCACATGGGAGAGATCCCGGACGCGGACGGCGTCGGCCGCCATGGGTCGATCGCGTGCGGCGACGCGATGGAGTTCATGTTCCGCGTCGAGAAGGACGCGGACGACCCGCACCGGGACCGCATCGTCGAGAGCCGCTACCGCACGTTCGGCTGCACGTCGGCCATCGCGTCGTCCGAGGCGCTCTGCCGCCTGCTCGAGGAGAGGCGCCTGACCCCGGTCGAGGCGCTCGCGATCAAGAACGCGGACATCGTGGACTACCTCGACGGGCTCCCCCCCCAGAAGCTGCACTGCTCGGTCATGGGCGCGGAGGCGCTCCAGGCCGCGGTCGTGGACTGGGCACGGCGGCGCGGCGTGCCGAGCGCGGACCTCGGCATCGACCCGGCGCTGCTGGAGGAGGACGAGGGGCGGATCGTCTGCCGCTGCTTCAACCTGACCGAGCCCTACATCCGCCGCAAGATCAAGGAACTGGGACTCAGCACGATCGACGATGTCACAGCCGCGATCAAGGCCGGGGGCGCCTGCACCGCGTGCCACCACGAGCCCGGGGGGATCCAGGACCTGCTGGACGAGACGTGGGGCGGTCGCCCGGAGCCGGCGCCCGCGCGCCCGGCCGCCGAGGCGCAGAAGAAGGCGCACCGCACGCCGTACCAGCTCGCCAAGGAGATCGAGCGCGTGCTCGAGCAGGTCGTGCGGCCCCGCCTCGCCGCGGACGGCGGCGACCTCGAGATCGTGGACATCCGCGACCGCAAGGTGTTCTGCCGGCTCCAGGGGGTGTGCGCCGGGTGCGCGGGCGCGCGCCAGACGCTGAGGTTCGTGGTCGAGGACGCGCTCCGGGAGGCCGTGGACCCGGAGATCACCGTGATCGAGGTGTAGCGATGGCGGGCCGGACGATCTACCTCGACAACAACGCGACGACCCCCGTGGCGTCCGAGGTGCTCGAGGCGATGATGCCCTACTTCAAGGGCGAGTTCTTCAACCCGGGCTCGACGTACGACCAGGCGCGCGGGCCGCGCGACGCCGTGGAGACCGCGCGCGAACGGGTCGCCCGGATGCTCGGGTGCGGGTCGAAATCGGAAGTGATCTTCACGGCTTCGGCGACCGAGGGCAACAACGCGGCGATCTGGGGGACCCTGCGCGCGAACGCGGAGCGCCGCCACGTCGTGACCACCGCGGTCGAGCACCCCGCGGTCCTGGAGGTCGCCAGGGAGGCGGCCCGCACTGGATGGCGGGTGACGTTCCTTCCGGTGGACTCCGCCGGGCGGCTCGACGCGGCGGCGCTGGTCCGCGCGATCGAGAAGGACACGGCGATCGTGTCCGTGATGTACGCGAACAACGAGACCGGCGTGGTCTTCCCGGTCGAGGACCTCGCGCGCCTCGTCAAGGAGGTCGACCCGGCGGTGGTCTTCCACACGGACGCGACCCAGGTGGCGGGGAAGCTGCCGATCGACCTGTCCGGCCGCCTGCGCGGCGTGGACATCCTGACCCTGTCGGGCCACAAGCTCCACGCGCCCAAGGGCGTCGGCGCGATGTTCGTGCGGCGCGGCACCCGCTGGCGGCCGTGGGTCATCGGCGGGCACCAGGAGCGCGGCCGGCGCGCAGGCACCGAGAACGTGCCGTACGCCGTCGGGCTGGGGCGTGCGTGCGAGCTGGCGACCACGCACCTGCTGGAGGCCGTCCGCCTGCGCCGCGTCCAGCAGCGGCTCGAGCGCGACGTCCTGGCCCGCATCCCGTTCTCGCGCGTGAACGGCCAGGGCGCCGAGCGCCTTCCGAACACCACCAGCTTCGCGTTCGACTACGTCGAGGGCGAGGCGATCCTCTTCTCCCTGAACGAGCGCGGGATCTGCGCGTCGTCCGGGTCCGCCTGCACGTCCGGCTCGCTCGACCCGTCGCACGTGCTGAAGGCCATGGGGGTGCCGTTCACCGCCGCCCACGGGAGCCTGCGCATCAGCACGAGCGCCTACACCGCCGACGCGGACGTTGACGCGCTGCTCGAGTCGCTGCCGGGCATCATCGAGGGCCTGCGGCGCGGGTCGCCCTACTGGGACGTCGCACGGAACGCGCCGAAGGAAGGCGCGGACGTGTTCGTTGCCGGGAAGTACAGGGAAAAGTAATGGCACCGCAGCCGGGACTGGATCTGGGCGGTCGCTACGGGCTCAGGATCGAGCAGTTCGCCGACCTCATGTCCCGCCGCGTGCTGGAGGTCCTGCTGGTCGCGTCCGAGTACGACGCGTTCGCCTTCGAGGAAGACGGCCACCTGACCGAGCGGGTCTCGAAGGAGTACCGCGAGCTCGACCTGAACATGCGCTACGCGCCGCGGTTCGTGCGCGCGCGCGACGGCGCGCAGGCGCTCCAGTGGCTGTCGGACCGGCGGTTCGACCTGGTCGTGACGACGGCGCGGCTCGCGGACATGGAGCTGGCCGCCTTCTGCCGCGCGGTCAAGGATCGCCTGCCGGAGCTGCCGATCGGCGTGGTCGCCGCGCACGCCTGGGACCTGGCGAGGCTCGACGGGGTGCGGGAGCCCGGGGGCGCTGACCTGATCCTGCTTTGGGAGGGCGACCCGAAGACCCTGCTCGCGCTGATCAAGCTCGTCGAGGACCGCTGGAACGCGGACCGCGACATCCTGGAGGGCGGCGTCCAGGCGATCGTGCTCGTGGAGGACGAGGTGCGCTCGCTGTCCGCGCTGCTGCCGCGCCTGTTCTCCGAGGTCATGCTCCAGACCGGGCGCCTCGCGGACGAGGGGCTGAACCTGTCCCACCGGCTGCTCCGGGCGCGCGCGCGGCCGAAGCTCCTGCTGGCGCGCACCTTCGAGGAGGCGCTCGCGCTCTACGAGCGGTACGCCGCGAACGTGCTCGGGCTGGTGTCCGACTGCTCGTTCCCGCGCGGAGGGGCCGCGGACCCGGAGGCCGGCTGCGCGCTGGTGGAGGCGGTCCGCGCCCGCGACCCGTTCGTGCCGGTGCTCCTGATGTCGTCCGAGGCGGACTACGCAGCGAAGGCGGCCGCACTGCGCGTCGCCTTCGTCCACAAGGAGGTCCCGACCGCGTTCGACGACGTCCGGCGGCACCTGATCGAGGACTTCGGGTTCGGCGACTTCGTGTTCCGCATGCCGGACGGCGCCGAGGTCGCCCGCGCGCGCGACCTGCGCGAACTGGTGCCCTGCCTCGAGCGCGTGCCCGAGGAATCCCTGCGCTTCCACGCCGACCGCAACCACTTCTCGCGGTGGCTCAAGGCGCGCACCGAGCTGGAGGTCGCGGCCATGCTGCGGCCCCTGCGCCCGACCGACTTCGCCGATTTGGAGGCGATCCGGAAGTACCTGATCGGCACGCTGACGTACTACCTGCGCTACCTGCAACGCCACGCCACGACCGACTTCGACCCCGCGCGCTACGACGCGTTCGTGGCGTTCTCGCGGATCGCCGCGGGGTCGCTAGGCGGCAAGGGTCGCGGTCTCGCATTCATGCACAAGCTGCTCGCGGGCGAGCGCCCCGGGATGGAGGGCGTCGAGGTCGCGATCCCGCAGACCGCGGTCATCGCCACGGACGCGTACGAGGAGTTCGTCGAGACGAACCGCCTGCACGACGTGATCGGGGGGGCGGGCGACGGCCTGCCGGACTGCGAGGTGCTCGACCGGTTCCGCCGCGGCCGGTTCCCCGGCAGGCGGCGCGGCGACTTCGCCGCGTTCCTGCAACAGGTGCGCGACCCCATCGCGGTGCGGTCATCAGGGATCCTGGAGGACTCGGCCTACCAGCCGTTCGCCGGCGTCTATGCGACCGTGATGCTGCCGAACAACCACCCGAGCCTGGACGTCCGGCTCGCCCAGCTCCTGGAGGCGGTGAAGGTCGTCTACGCGTCGGCGTCCCTCCGCGCGGCGCGCGAGGGG
>VGRB01000239.1 GCA_016875475.1 Deltaproteobacteria bacterium | reverse complement strand
CCCCCGACGATTTGGGCGGCCACCGGCACCTTGACCCCGCCGCTCCCGTAGCCGATCATCGCCAGTCGCCGGAGGTGCCCGATGCTCATGGCCGAGACGATCCGATTCAAGCGCGACGGGGGCTCTCTCGCTGCGGACGCGATCCGCACGTTGATCCGGGCCTATTCGGCCGGCGAGATCCCCGACTACCAGATGGCGGCCCTGCTGATGGCCGTGTATTTCCGCGGCCTCGACGACGCGGAGCTGGCCGCGTGGGCGTCCGCGATGCTCCACTCGGGCGAGGTCGTGGACCTCGCGAGCGTGCCCGGCGCCAAGGTGGACAAGCACTCGACCGGCGGGGTCGGCGACAAGATATCGATCCCCCTCGCGCCGCTCGTCGCGGCCTGCGGCGTGCGCGTGCCCATGATCTCGGGCCGCGGCCTCGGCCACACCGGCGGCACGCTCGACAAGCTCGAGTCGATCCCGGGCTTCCGGACGGACCTCTCCGTGGAACGGTTCGTCCGCGGCGTGGCCGAGGTCGGCACCTGCATGATCGGCCAGACCGAGGCGCTCGTGCCCGCCGACCGCCGCATGTACGCACTCCGCGACGTGACCGGCACGGTCGAGTCGATCCCGCTGATCTCCGCGTCGATCATGAGCAAGAAGCTGGCCGAGGGCATCTCCGGGCTCGTCCTCGACGTCAAGGTGGGCAGCGGCGCGTTCATGAAGACCCCGGAGCGGGCGCGCGAGCTGGCCCGCACCATGGTCGGCATCGGGAACCGGAACGGCGTCCGCACCGTGGCCTTCCTGACCGACATGAGCCAGCCGGTCGGCTGGGCGGTCGGGAACGCGCTCGAGATCGCGGAGTCCGTGGAGGTCCTGCGCGGATGCGGGCCCGCGGACACGACCGCGCTCGTCGAGTCGCTCGGCGGCGCCATGCTGGTGCTCGGCGGCGTCGCGGCCACCCTCGCCGACGGCGAGGCCCGCATCCGCGAGGCGATCCGCTCCGGCGCGGGGCTCGACCGGTTCCGCGCCATGGTCTCGTTCCAGGGCGGCGACCCGCGCGTGGCCGACGACCCGTCGCTCCTGCCCGCGGCGGCCTCGCGGCGCGACGTCCCGGCGCCCTCCGCCGGCTGGGTCACGTCCGTGGACTGCGAGCGGGTCGGCATCGCCGCCCTCGTGATCGGGGGCGGCCGCCGGCGCAAGGAGGACTCGATCGCGCCGGCCGTGGGGCTCCGGATCCGCGCCAGGATCGGCGCCCGCGTCGACGCCGGCCAGCCGCTCGCCACCATCGAGTTCAACGACCCCGCGCACGTCGAGCACGCCGCCGCCCTGGTCGCGGCCGCGTACGGGATCGGCCCGGAGCCGCCGGCGACCGGGCCGCTGGTGCTCGAGACGATCGGCTTGTAGGGAGGTCCCGCATGCGTTTCCAGTACCACAACCCCACCCGGGTGGTCTTCGGTGCGGGCGTCTCGGACGGGATCGGCGCCGAGGTCGCCGCGATCGGGCGGCACGCCCTCGTGGTCGCCGGCGGCGCGAGCGCCCGGAAGACCGGGCTGCTCGATCGGGTGCTCGACTCGATCCGCAAGGCGGGCGCGACCGCGGACGTGTTCGCGGGGGTCGAGCCGAACCCGCGCCTCTCGACCGTCAAGCGCGGCGCCGGCGTGGCCAGGCAGCAGGGGAGCGACGTCGTCGTGGCGGTCGGCGGCGGAAGCGTCATGGACGCGGCGAAGGTCACCCCCGCGGCGGTCTTCTACGAGGGCGACCCCTGGGCGATGTTCTGGCACGGCGGGGCCGAGCCGCGCGCGCCCGAGCGCGCGCTCCCGATCGTCACGGTGCCGACGCTCGCGGCGACCGGGTCCGAGACGAACTCCGGCGCGGTCGTCACGAACGAGGCGACCACCGAGAAGTCGTACGTGTCCGCGGACTGCCTCTACCCGCGCGTCGCGGTGATCGACCCGGCGCTGACCGCGACGGTGCCGCCGGACCAGACCGCCTTCGGCATCGCGGACATCGTCAGCCACGTGACCGAGTCGTATTTCAACGGGATCGACGGGACTCCGCTCCAGGACCGGATGGCCGAGGGCGTGGTCCAGATCGTGCTCGACTTCGGGCCGCGCGCGGTGGCGAACGGCGCGGACATCGAGGCCCGCACCCACCTCCAGTGGGCGTCGGTCGTGGCGCTGAACGGCTCGATCCAGGCGGGGTGCGCGGCGCCGTTCCCGGTCCACGGGATGGAGCACGTCCTGTCCGCGCACCACGACGTGCCCCACGGGGCGGGCCTCGCGATCCTTACGCCGGCGTGGATGCGGTGGGCCGCCCACCGGCGTCCCGCGAAGCTCGCGGGGTTCGCGCGTCGGGTCCTGGGCGTTCCGGCGGGAGACGCCGATCTCGCCGCGGCGCTCGCGGGCGCGGACCGGCTGGAGGCGTTCTACCGCTCGATCGGGGCGCCGGTCAGGCTGTCCCAGGTCGGGATCCCCGCGGACGGCATCCCGCGCTACGCCGCGGACGCCGTGCGGGTGGCAGGCGACGGGCAGCGCCTGTGGGGGCGGCCCGCGCTCACGGCAGCGGACGTGGCGGAGGTCCTCCGGGGCGCGGCGTAGCGCCGGGGAACGGCGTGCCGTCGGGGAACGGCGTGGCGCCGGGACGCGGCGCGGCGCCGGGACGCGGCGCGGCGCCGGGACGCGGCGCGGCGCCCGGCGGGGTCTCGGGGAGCGCCGGAGGCGCGCCGTGGACCTGGCCTCGCGGCGCGTCGGGCGCCTCCTCGATCCGGCCCGCCTGCCTGCACTGTCCGCGGAACCACGCCACGTCGTCGGCGATCTCGGCGGGCTCGTCGCGCTGGACGCGGCTCGTCCAGTCGTACCACCCGAGGGGCAGGAAGGCGAGCAGGACCACGGCGGCGGCCTTCACGGCCAGCCCCCCGCGCCACGCCGAGACGGCGCCGATCGCGAGCAGCAGGAACGCCCCGACCGCGGCGGCCGCGACCGCGGCGGCGCCGACCGCGGGCTCGGTCCAGACGGAGGCCACGCACCCCTCGCGGAGCAGCGGCAGCACGAGGTCGTGGAACGGGTTTCCGAACCACTCGGGCAGGTGCGGGAAGACCACCGTCGCGATCCCGGTCATCATCACGGACGCGGCGGCGAGGCCCGGCGCCAGGATGCGCGCGATCGCGGACCGGTCCACGAGCGCCGCGGCCGGGGCGACGAGGAACGGCACGACCGGGGTCAGGTGTCGCTGCCCGACCGTCCAGCCGCCGGCCCAGTAGACCATCGACGAGACGAACAGCAGCGGCATCGCGACCATCAGCACGCGCAACGCGATCGCGCCGGCGCCGCGGCCGGTCCGGAGCAGCGCCCCGGCGTGCGCGGGCAACCCGGCGAGGCCGAGCGCCAGGAACGGCGACCAGACGAGGAGCCCGGGGGACGGCAGGAACAGGCTGGCCGCGATCGCCTTCCATTGCGGGTACTTGACCCCCATGAACCCCTGTTCGTGGACCTGCGCGAACCGGGCGTCCACCAGGTAGCTGTAGCCGGTGCGGAACGGGCTGCCGAAGGCCGCGGAGTGGTACGCCCCGAGCGCGGCCAGCACGGGCGCGGCGCCGAGCACGGCCGCCGCGAGCCCGGCGGGCAGGGGCCGGACGCGCGCCAGGAACGCCACGCCGAGCGGCACGAGGAAGACCGCGCTCTGGTACTCGACCGCGAGGCAGGACGCGGCCAGGAAGCCCGCTGCCGCAGCGCGCGCCGGCCGGATCGGGCGCTCGCGCACGGTCCACCACGTGGCGTACAGGACCACGGCCGTGAGCTGGTGGCCGTAGAACACGACCGAGTAGGTGAACCCGAGCGTGCCCAGGCCGTAGGTCGCGAGGCACAGCGCGCGCGCCGGAGCGGACACCCCGAGCGACTCCATCTCGCGCCGCAGCAGGAGCAGGAGCAGCAGGGTGGGCAGGATCCCGGCGGCGAGCCGCGCGACCCGCATGTCCGCGGCCGGGTCCGGCCCGCCCCCGTCGAGGAGCTGGCGCAGGGCCACGAACGGCGCGGCCAGGAACGCTGTCCCGGGCGGCTTGTCCGAGAAGTGGGAGGACGCCACGCGCGACTTGTCGAGGACGTTGCCCCACTGCCAGAGCGCGCGGTCGATCTCCACGTCGCGATCGACCACGAGCGCCTCGACCAGGTAGAGGCGCGACATCTCGTTGGCCGAGTGCATCGCCGGGAAGTACGGGAAGAACGTGAGGTGCACGCCGAGGACGAGGAGGATCGCCCATCGGTCCGGCTCGAACGCTCGGCTGGCAGGCTCGCCCGTCACGGGGCGGAATGATAACACCCCGCCGGATGCGGCCTCGCCGCGGCTGAGGTATCCCCGCAAACCGGGCGCGCCGGGCCGCGGGCCGGATGTGAGGCCCGCTGGCCCGGCGCCCACCGCGCACGCAACTCCCCGACTCCCTTCGGCTGCCGATCATGAGGGGATTCCTCAGTCGCCGCGGAGGTTGACCGGAGCACCCGCATCGGGTAGAAACCGGGACCGGCGCAACGCGCACGGAGCTGAAGCGAAGATGTTCGAAGTCCTGACGAAAGGTTTCCGTTCCGCCCGGGCCAGGCTCGCCGGCCAGGCGATCGTCACCGAGGCGGCCATCGAGGACGCCCTGCGCGACATCCGCGTCTCGCTGCTCGAGGCGGACGTGTCGCTCCACGTCGTGAACGCCTTCCTGGCGCACGTCAAGGAGAAGGCGGTCGGCGAGGTCGTCCAGGTCAAGGTCAAGCACAAGGACAAGGCCGCCCAGATCACGGCCGCCGAGCACTTCATCAAGCTGTGCCACGACGAGCTGATCGAGCTGATGGGCGACGGCGAGCAGAAGCTCTCGTTCGCCGCCGACGGCCAGCCCACGGTCCTGATGCTGGTCGGCCTGCACGGCACCGGCAAGACCACGACTGCGGCCAAGATCGCGCGCAACCTGCTGGAGGAGAAGAAGCGGCCGATGCTGGTCGCGGCTGACGTCTACCGTCCCGCGGCCATCCAGCAGCTCCAGGTCCTCGGCGAGCGGCTCGGCGTGCCGGTCTTCACGCAGGCAGGGGTGCAGCCGCCCGAGCTGTGCGCGAACGCGCTGGCGCAGGCGCGCGCCGAGAAGCGCGACGTGGTCATCCTCGACACGGCCGGCCGGCTCGCGATCGACGAGCCCCTGATGGCCGAGCTGTCCGAGATCAAGACGCGCACGCGGCCCGGGAACATCCTCCTGGTCGTGGACGCGATGATCGGCCAGGACGCCGTCCGGATGGCGTCCGAGTTCAACCGCCGCCTCGACATCACCGGCGTCGTCATGACCAAGATGGACGGCGACGCGCGCGGGGGCGCGGCCCTGTCGGTCAAGGCGGTCACGGGCAGGCCGATCGTGTTCGTCGGGATGGGCGAGGAGCTGGGCAAGCTCGAGCCGTTCCGGCCGGACGGCATCGCGACGCGCATCCTCGGTTTCGGCGACGTGGTCGGGCTCGTCCGCGACTTCGAAAAGGTCGTGGACGAGAAGAAGGCCGAGGAGGACGCGATCAAGATGCTGCGGGGGGAGTTCACCCTCACGCAGTTCATGGACCAGATCCGCGCGATCCAGAAGATGGGGTCGCTGCGGGACACGCTCGAGAAGCTCCCGTTCTTCCACGAGATGGTCCCCGAGGGGGCCGCGGTGGACGAGAAGGTGCTCGGCCGCATCGGGGCCATGATCGACTCGATGACGCCCGAGGAGCGCATGCACCCGGAGCTGATCGACGAGAGCCGGGCGAAGCGCGTCGCGAAGGGCTCCGGCCGCAAGGTCGCGGACGTCAAGGACCTCCTCCAGCGGTTCGGCGCGATGAAGGAGGTCATGAAGCGCGTGGGCCAGCAGCCCTCGCTGCTGTCGCGCCTGCCGGGCTTCCGCGAGGCGCTCGAGCTGGCCAGGTCGCGAGGCGAGGACGTCTCCGACCTGCTGCCCTCCGACGACGGTCCCGGCGGGGCCTGGGGCTACGGCGTCCGTCGCCTGTCCGCGGCCGAGAAGGACCGCCGCCGCCGCCGCGAGAAGCTCGCGCGCAAGCAGCGCAAGAAGATGAGGAAGAAGCGGTGACCGCGTCGCGGCTCGTCCCCGTCCTCGTCGCGGTCGCCGCCGTTCCATGCCTGGTGTCCCTCCCCCTCCGGGCCGTCGCGAAGCACGCGAGCCCGGTCAAGATCGAGGACGTCGTCCGTGTGCTGAAACACAAGCCCGACGCGAAGCCGGCCGACTTCACGAAGGTCGGCCAGGACGTGGACTCGGTCCTGGCCGAGCTGGTCGGCGAACCCAAGGCGGACGTCGAGCTGAGGCGGCGGGCGGCGCGGGCGCTCGGGTCGTTCGGGCGGCGCCGGGCGACCGCGGTGCTGACGTCCGCCATGTCCTCGACCGAGGTGCCGGAGCCGGTCCGCGCCGCGGCGATGGTCGGGCTGGCGCGCGCCCGCGGGGAGTCGGCGTTCGAGGACGTGAAGCCGTACCTGCGGGACGGGTCGGCTGCGCTCCGGATCGGCGCGGCGGAGGCGCTCGGGACCATGGGCGGCGACCGGGCGCGCACCCTGCTCGGCGGCGCGATCGAGACCGAGGAGTCGCTCGAGGTGCGCGCGGCCATGGAGGCGGCGCTGAAGGCGGCCGACCGCTGATCGCGGGCCGAGGCGGGGGGAGGTTCCGATGGGGATCGAGGGCATCGTCACCGCGCTCCTGACCCCGTTCCGCGGCGGAGAGGTGGACTTCACGGCGCTCGCCGGGCTGGTGCGCGCGCAGGTGGAGTCCGGCGTGCACGGGCTCGTGGCCTGCGGGACGACCGGCGAGTCCGCGACCCTGACCGAGGAGGAATGGGCCGCGGTCGTCCGCACCGTGGTGGGTGCCGCGGCGGGGCGGGTCCCGGTGCTCGCGGGGACGGGCACCTACTCGACCGCGGCCACCGTCCACAGGACGCTTGCCGCGCGGGACCTCGGCGCGGACGCGGCCCTTGTCGTCACGCCGTACTACAACCGGCCGCAGCAGGAGGGGTTGTTCCGCCACTTCTCGGCCGTGGCCGCGGAGGGCGGGCTTCCGGTCGTCCTCTACAATGTGCCGGGCCGCACCGGCGTGAACCTCCTCCCCGAGACCGCGGTGCGCCTGTCGCGCGTGCCGGGGATCGCCGGCATCAAGGAGGCGTCCGGGACCGTCGCGGCGTCGCGCGAGGTCATCGCGGGCGCGGCGTCCGGGTTCACGGTGCTCTCGGGCGACGACGCGCTCACCCTGCCGCTCCTCGCCATAGGGGCGCGCGGCGTGGTCAGCGTGGCGTCGAACCTCGCGCCGTCCGTCATGGTCGGCCTGTGGGACGCCTGGCAGCGCGGTGACTCGGGCGAGGCCGCGCGCATCGACCGGCGCCTGGCCCCCCTGTTCGCCGCGCTGTTCGTGGAGTCGAGCCCCGCGCCCGCCAAGGCCGGGGCCGCGATGCTCGGGATCTGCACCGACGAGGTCCGGCTGCCGCTGGTCGCCGCGTCGCGGAAGACGCGCGAGGCGGTCGACGCCGCGCTCCGGATGGCCGGGGTGCTCTGACCGGCGTCCTACATCGCCCTCGGGACGGACAGCCCCAGCGCCGCGAACACCACCCGGAGCTGCGCGAGCGTCAGAACGGCGAGGCCCATGCGCGACGCGCAGCGGTCCGCGTCCGTCTCGCGGATGACCGGGCACGCCTGGTAGAAGCGGTGGAACTCCTGGGCGAGTCCGTGCGCCCATTCGCACAGGATGTGCGGGGTGCGGCCGCGCCACGCGTCCTCGAGCGCGTCGGGCATCAGGGACATCACGAGCATCAGGCTGCGCTCCGCGTCGTTCGACGGGGGCAGGATGGCGCCCGGCGCGAGGCCCTCAGCCGCGCACTTCGCGAGCAGGGAGTTGATGCGCACGGCCGCGTACAGGAGGTACGGGCCCGTCTTGCCGTCGAAGCTCGTGAACTTCGCGAGATCGAAGACGTAGTCGGACCGGCGGTTGTTCACGAGGTCCGCGAACTTGATCGCGGCGACCGCGACCCTGTTCACGATGTCGTCGCGCGACGCCTCGTCCGCGTCTCCGGACAGCTCCGCCTCGTCCAGCCGCTTGCGGACCTCGTCCCTGGCCATCGCGATCAGGTCGCCGAGCTTCATCACGCCGCCCGCGCGCGTCTTGAACGGCTTGCCGTCCCTGCCGTTGACCGTTCCGAAGCCGACGTGCTCCAGCGAGCAGCCGGTCGCGATCCCGGTCCGCCGCGCGCCCCGGAAGACCTGCTCGAAGTGCAGGTGCTGCCGCTGGTCCACCACGTACAGGATCGCGTCAGGGTGCCGCGTGGACACGCGTTCGTCGATGGTCGCGAGGTCGGTCGCGCCGTACGTGAACGCGCCGTCGCCCTTGACCAGCATGAGGGGCGGGACCTCGGACGGGTCGGCCGGCTCCGCGACGTCCACGACCAGGGCGCCCTGGCTCTCGACCGCGTGGCCGGCCGCGCGCAGCCACCCAACGAACCCCCC
>VGRB01000238.1 GCA_016875475.1 Deltaproteobacteria bacterium | reverse complement strand
CCGCTGGTGGCACCGGACAAGTCCATCGCGTTCACCGACTTGCGCTACTACCCGAACCGGGTCTACGACGACGCGGTGCCGACGCGGCTCGCGTGGGAGTGGGGCATCACGGTCTACCGCGGCCCGATGGACTACGAGGGCGGCAACTTCCAGATGGACGAGGCCGGGACCTGCTACACGACGACCGGCGCCTTCCAGGAGAACCCGGACAAGACCGAGGCCGAGGTCAAGGACGTGATGTCGAAGTACCTCGGCTGCAGGTCGTTCATCGTGCTCTACCCGCTCCAGGACGGGACCACCCACATGGACATGTTCTCGAAGCTGACGAACAAGAACACGTTCGTGCTCGGGAAGTGCGGAACCGCGGACTGCTCGACCGCCACGGTCAACACGCTCGAGGACGACTTCGACATCCTCTCCGCCGCGACGCTGGCGGACGGGACCAAGCTGACGATCCACCGGATCCCGATGCCGTACCAGAAGAACGGCGTGTGGCGCACCTACACTAACTCGACCATGGCGAACGGCGTGAACCTCTACCCCGCGTATGCGAAGTACGACGACCACCAGGCCGAGGCCCAGGGCGTCTGGGACGACGCGCTGCCCGGCTGGGACAACGTGCCGATCGAGTCCGAGGACATCATCGGTTCCGGAGGCGCGATGCACTGCATCTCGCGCAACGTCCCTAAGGGCACCATGACGAAGTGGATCGCGGACGGCGACTGCCAGGGCGGCAAGTGCGTCCCGCCCGCGGGCGGCTACGACGGCGGCTGCACGACCGACGCCGGCTGCGTGGGCCCGGACTGGGTCTGCTCGCTCAACGACTGCGGCGGCACGACCCCGGTGGACTGCGGCGACGTGACCGAGGCCGGGTGCTGCGAAGGGTCGATGCTCAAGTACCGCTGGGAGGGAAGCCTCCACACGCAGGCGTGCAACGCGGCCGGCGGCTGCGGCTGGAACCCGAACGACCTCTGGTACGACTGCGGCTACTCCGGCTCGGACCCGGGCGGCACGCCGCGTGCGTGCGGCGCCTGCACCCCGGCCTGCGACGGCAAGGAGTGCGGCCCGGACGGGTGCGGCGGCGCGTGCGGCGGTTGCGGAGCGAACGAGACGTGCCAGGCGGGCGTCTGCGTCGGGTGCGAGCCGCAGTGCGACGGCAGGGAGTGCGGCAGCGACGGGTGCAGCGGCGTGTGCGGCCTCTGCGGGGACGGCCAGGAGTGCGCGAACGGCAAGTGCACCACGCCGGCAGACCCGTGCAACGGGATCACGATCGAGGGCTGCTGTGCGGGCAACGTGAACTGGTGGTGCGAGGAGGGCAAGCTCCGGTCCGAGACCTGCGACGCCCAGAACCCCTGCGGGTGGTACGTGCCGGGCGGCCAGAACGTGTCCGGCTACTACTGCGGCGGCAGCGGCGAGGACCCGGCCGGCAAGTTCCCGCTTGCGTGCCCGGACTGCGAGGGCTCGTGCGCAGGCAAGGAGTGCGGCGGCGACGGGTGCGGCGGCTCGTGCGGCGAGTGCACCGGCGGTCTGGTCTGCGACGCGACCGGCCACTGCGGCGCCGACCCCTGCGAGGGCATCACGGTCCAGGGCTGCTGCGAGGAGACGTCCGGCGGCGGCTTCGTGAACAAGTGGTGCGACGGCGAGAAGCTCGTCGAGGGCGCGTGCGGCTCGGGCGACCTGCCCGCGGGCTGCGGCTGGGCGACCCCCGGCGGCGGCAACCCGGACGGCTACTACTGCGGCGGCGAGGGCGAGGACCCGGCGGGCGAGTTCCCGTTCGCGTGCGGCTCCGGGCCGCTGCCGGACGTCGGCCCCGAGCCGAAGCCCGACACCTCCGAGGCCGCGCAGCCCGACGCGACCCCCGAGACGACCCCGGACGGGTCCGAGGCCGTGACGCCGGACGCCGGCTCCGAGGGCGTGGTCCCCGACTCCACGCCGACCGAGCTGGTGGGCGACGTGATCTGCCAGCCGCAGTGCACCGAGCGCGTGTGCGGGTCGGACGGCTGCGGCGGGACATGCGGGTCGTGCCCCGCGACGTACCAGTGCGGCGTCGCGGGCCGCTGCGTGCCGAAGGCGGGCGGCGACGAGGGCGGCAACCCCGACGCCGTGGACCCGGACGCGGTCCAGGTCGACACCGGCGCCGGCAGCACGTCGAGCGGCGGTTGCACCGCGGGCGGCCCGGCCGGCGCCGCGGCGACCGTGGTCCCGTTCCTGCTCGCCCTGGCCGCGATCCGCCGCCGGGCGCGCTGACCCTGTGACACCCACCCGCAGATCGCCGGCAGCACCAGCAGCGTCAGGAGCGTGCACGTCACCAGCCCCCCCATGACCACGACCGCGAGCGGCTTCCGGACGTCCGAATCCCGTGCCCGCCGGCCCCGACCGGGTGCATCCCGGGAACCCCGGGATCCCTTGCTTGACGTTTGCACTATACTAGGCCCCCGGGAATGGACCGGCTTTCCGGCCCGTCTGTTGCTGCGGTAGTGGAGGACGCGATGAAGGTTCAGTGTCCGAGCTGTCAAACGGCCTACCGGCTCCCCGACGACCGCGTCCCGGCGGGCGGCGGGAGCTTCAAGGTCCGCTGCAAGCACTGCGGGCACGTGATCGACGTCCGGCCTCCCGCGGCGGCCGGCGCGGCCCCTGCCGGCGACGACAAGTGGTACGTCGCGGTAGGGAGCGAGCGCCAGGGGCCGTTCTCCCGCGACCAGGTGCTCGCGCGCATCGCGGGCGCCGAGGTCGGGGTCGAGACGTACGCCTGGAAGAAGGGCTTCAAGGGCTGGCAGCGGCTCGGCGACATCGACGACTTCAAGGCCGAGTTCGGCGGGGGCGGCGACGAGGTCGTCGAGACCCAGCTCATGAGCCTGAAGGACATCGAGGACGTGTCCAAGGTGCCGGCCGGCGAGCCCGCCGGTCCCGGGTTCCCGTCCGGCGCGTCCGATGCCTCCGCGCCCGCGGCCGACGCCGCGAAGGGCGCCGGGGGCGAGGCCAACGAGGCCATGGTCTGGAAGCGCCGCGAGACGTCGGTCCTGTTCTCGCTCGACGACTACCGGACCCGCCGCAAGACGGCGAGCACCGCCGCGGTCTCGGGCGACGGCGTGCTCCAGGTGCGCCCGATCGAGCCCGCGGCGCAGGCCGGCGCGGCTCAGGCCGCGGTCCGCCCGCCGACCCAGAAGATCGGCGTCATCAGTCTCGACGAGGGCGAGGTCAAGCGCGTCGCGGACCGCCTCGCGAAGAAGAAGCGGCAGCGCAAGGTCATCTTCGGATCGATTGCGGGCGTGGTCGCGCTCGGCGCGGTCGCCGCCGTGGTCGGGTGGGTCGTGACCCGGCCGCCTGCGCCCGCCCCCGCACCGGCCCCCGTAGCCGCGGCGCCCGCGCCCGCGGCTGCCCCGGCCCCGGCCGCCGCGCCGGCCCCGGCCGCCGTCCCCGCGGTGACGCCTCCGGCCGCCGCGACACCGGCCCCCGCGCCCGCGCCCACGGCGGCGCCGGACGTCCGCAAGGACCCGCGCAGGGAGAAGGCGGAGAAGGACAAGGCCGAGAAGGACAGGGCCGAGAAGGCCGAGAAGGACAGGGCCGAGAAGGCGGAGAAGGCCGCGAAGGCGCCGGCGCCCGCACCCGCGCCCGCGCCCGCCGCGGACGACGTCAACGCGATGCTCGCTAACTTCCGCAAGGGCCAGGGCGGCGCCGCCGGCAACGGGGGCTCCGGCGACGGCGGCGCGGCCAAGGGCGGCGGCGACCTGCCCGAGCAGCTCTCCACCCCCCAGATCAACTCCGCGCTCCGCAGGAAGGCGGGCGACGTGGACCGCTGCGCCAAGGCGGCGGGGCTTGCGTCGGGCACCACCATGCGGGTGAGCCTGATTTTGTCCGGCAGCGGGTCCGTGTCGTCCGCGTCCGTCGCGGGCGCGGGGGGCGCGACCGGGTGCGTCGAGGCGGCGCTGCGCGGGGTGAAGTTCCCGGCGTTCGGCGGCGACTCCCAGGCCGTCAAGTACGTCTTCACGGCCCAGTAGCTCCCGTCCCCGAACCCGGGCCCGAGCCCGGGCCCGCCTTGTCTTTCCTCGTGCCCGAGCCCGTCTCCGACCCGGTCCGGTCCACTTGTTGACCTTTCCGTGCATCACGGATAGAGTCGTCGCCACCGGACCGTGTCGCTCGCCCGGGGTGCGGGGGCGCCATCGGCGTCGAAGGGAGAGGGGACCGGATGAAGCTGGCCGCAACTGTCACCGGGCTTGCGACCCTGTGCCTGCTCGCCGGGGTCGCATCCGCCCAGACCGCGGACGAGACGGAGAAGTACATCCGGGTCGTCCAGCAGAAGCCGTTCGTGAAGGCGCTGCGCGCGGAGGTGATGCCCGCGTTCGTGGCGAGCCTGAACGAGCAGCTCACGTCGCACATCGGCGTGGGCCTGAACGCCAGGTTCCACATCACGGACGAGTGGTCGGTCGGCGGCGAGTACGTCAAGTACTTCGGGAAGATGGCCACGCTCGCGACCGAGATCGGCGACGAGTACCAGGTCTATCCCGAGAAGCACCTGATGGACTTCTACGCCGGGGTGAACGCGACGTACACCCCGCTGTTCGGGAAGTTCCTGCTGTTCGGCGGCCCGCTGGTCAACTGGGACCTGTACCTGCTCGCGGGCGGCGGCGTGACCCGCTCCACCTTCCGCAACCGCATCACCGGCGAGATCGGGCTCGGCATGCGGTTCGTGGTGACGCAGTGGATGAGCGTGAACTTCGAGCTGCGCGACTACATGTTCACGGAGCCGTACCACGACTCGACCGAGTTCGTGAACAACGTGACGTTCGTCGCGGGCATCGGGCTGTTCGCCCCCTTCGGCCACAACTACGTCTTCCCGAAGTGACGGAGGAGGCACGATGAAGCGCATCGCGGTCGCCATCGTCGTTCTGCTCGCGGCGTCGCACGTGTACGCCAAGACCGGGCTCACGGACGCGCCGTCCATTCGCCACCAGCACATGCTGCGGAAGGCGCGCCACGAGATCACGCCGGCCATCGGCGCGACGCTCGGCGACGCCTACGCCCGGAACCTGATGCTGCAGCTCGGGTACACGTACCACATCACCGACTGGATCGGCGTGGGCGCCGAGTTCTCGTACGGCGTGGCTTTCAAGACCGCGCTGACCGAGGGCATCGAGAGCGAGGTGACGGGCGACCCCGAGTGGCAGAAGGTCCACACCGGCGAGAAGTACCAGCTCGCGCGCACCGGCTTGAACGTGCTCGCGCTGGCCAAGGTCACGCTGGTCCCGTTCTCGGGCAAGCTCGTCCTGTTCCGCAAGTTCCTCGGCTACGCGGACGTCCACATCAACGTGGGCGGCGGCATGGCCATGGTGAAGGGGCACGGCGGGCTCTCCGACGAGACCTCCTTCGCGATCCTCGTCGGCGGCGGCTTCCGCTTCTTCCCGATGAAGTGGTGGTCCGTCAACTTCGACGTGAACGACTACATGGTCCCGCGCATCGTCAGCCGCGCGGCGACCGGCTCGGGCGGGGACAAGACGTTCAGCCAGAACCCCGCGTTCATGTTCGGCGTTTCGTTCTTCCTCCCGACCGGCTCCTCGGTCGGGATCTAGGCACGTTGAGGGGCCTCCCCATGACCAGAGTCGCGCTCACGGCCGTCGCGGCCTTCCTCTGCTTCGCCCTCGCGGCGCCGGAGGAGGCGGCGGCGAGCCACTACGACCTGTCGGCGATCGACATCGTGGACGCTCCCACCGCGAAGCGCCTGGCCGAGCAGCGGGTCTTCACGACCGAGGACCTCTGGAAGGCGACCGCCACCCCGAAGCAGATATCGAAGCTCGCGCGGCTCGCCGGTGTCCGGGCGAAGCAGCTCCGGGAGCTTCACGACTTCTGCGACCTGCTGCGGATCGGCGGCGTCGGGCCGAAGCTCGCGCGCGTGCTGACGCTCTGCGGCGTCCGGAACCTCGCCCTGATGGCGAAGGAGGACCCCGCCGCGCTGACCCGGCGGATCAAGAGCACCAACGCGCAGCACTCGATCCTGGGCAAGCTGCCGGACGAGGACTCCGTGCGCACGTGGATCGCGCGGGCCGCCGACCTCTGCGCCGAGGCGGCGACCGCCGCGAAGAAGGCCGCCGGCACGAAGAAGGCGACCGGCGCGAAGTGAGCGCTCGTGGTTCGATGACCCACGAGTCTCCAACCCCGGCGCGGCGAGCTGCACGCCGATGCGACGCCTGAAACGACTCCTTTCCCCCGTCGCGGCGACCGCGGCCCTCCTCCTGGTGTCGCTCCTCGCGCTGCCCTGGGTCCGCGACCGCTCCGACTCCCTCGCTTCCGACCGCGCGATCATCCTGGCCTGGGCCGGGCTGGCGCTGCTGGCGGGGTGGCTCCAGGTTGCCGCGCTCCCGTGGGGGGGGGGCGGGAACGGCGCCGAGGACCCGCGGTCGTCCTCCCCGTTCCGGCGGACCGCGCTGCTGAGGTCGGTCCTGCTCGGCGTCGCGGTCCTCGCGAACCTCGCGTGGTCCGACATGGCGGCGGGCGGCTTCTGGTTCGGGCACTACAGCCGGTTCGGGCCGGACGACACCGAGTTGCGGTCGCCGTCGCCCGAGGTGCGGCGCGCGGCCCTGCGGCGGCTCGCCGAGGTGATGCAGCCGCGGCTCGTGGACGCGGTCCCGCGGGTCTCGGCGGCGAAGGCCGACCCGGACCCGTCCGTGCGCGCCATGGCGGTGCTCGCGCTCGGGCACGTGGCCCGGCGCATGGGCGTGGCGATCGCGACGCTCCGCGCCGAGGGCGCGCTGGCGGACCGCTGGGAGCCGGCCGCGCTGGAGGCGGCGCGGCGCGCGCTCGGCGACCCGTCGGTGCCGATCCGGACGCTTGCTGGCGAGGAGCGGCGGGCCTGGGTCCGGGCGGCCGGCGCCACGGCCGACCCTGCCTTCGCCGGCACGCTGGCCGCGGTGGTCGAGGACCCCGCCTCGCCGCGCGACGACGTGCTCGAGGCGGCCGGCGCGCTGTCGGACGTGCCGCACGCCGCGGCGCTGCCGGGACTCGTCGCGGCGCTCTCGTCTTCCGACCCGGACGTGGCCGTGCGCGCCGCGTGGGGGATCGGGCTGGTGGCGGCCGGGCTCGTGCGGACCGACGCCGCGGCCGCGGACGCGGACCACCGGTTCCGGGCCGCCGAGGAGACGATGGCCCGGGTCCTGCCGTCGCTCGACGCGCAGGCCGCGTGCGCGTACCTGGCCCACTTCCCGCAGGTGGCGGACGTGCGGCTGACCGGGGCGTTGATCGCCCTGGCCACGCCCGCGACGTTCGCGCGGGAGTGCGCGCGCGTGGAGCGGCCGAACCCGATCGGCCGGCCGGAGGTCGTGGTCAAGGAGGGCCCGGTCGCGGACCGCGTGCTGGACGCGATGCGCGCGATCGTGGTCGGGAACCGGGACCTGCGCGGGTTCCTGGCCGCGGCGTCGAAGGACCCCGCATGGCCGGACGGCCTGCGCGAGCGGTTCGCCGCGCTGCTCGCCGCGGCGGGGGAAGGGCAGCAATCCCACGGGGGCTCGCGATGAAGGCATCGGGCTCGCTGGTGGTCCGCAACATCGGGCGGCTGCTGCCGATGACCGGCACAGGCCCGTTCTCCGTCGTCCGCGCGGCGGTGCTGGTGCGGGACGGGACCGTCGAGTACGCATCCGAGGAGGCGGGGCTCGACCCGTCGGCCGCGGCGGGCGTGCCGGTGCTCGACGCGGATGGCGGGCTGGTCTCGCCCGGGCTGATCGACTGCCATACGCACCTTGTCTTCGCCGGGTCCAGGTCGGACGAGTTCGTGGACCGGTGCCGCGGCGTGCCGTACGAGGCGATCGCGGCCAGGGGGGGCGGGATCGCCCGGACCGTCGAGGCGGTGCGCGCGGCGTCGCGCGAGGACCTCGTGCGCGAGGCCCTGCCGCGGGTCTGGCGCGCGCTCGCGATGGGCGTGACCACGATCGAGGCGAAGTCCGGGTACGGGCTGGACCTCCCGAACGAGCTGAAGCTGCTCCGGGCAGTGCGCGACCTCGACGCGGCCACGCCGGCGGACCTCGTCGCCACGTTCCTCGGGGCGCACGCGCTGCCGCGCGGCGTCGCGGACCGGGAGGCGCACGTGGCCGCGATCGCGGAGGAGTGGATCCCCGCGGTGGCCGAAGCGGGGCTCGCGCGCTTCTGCGACTGCTTCTGCGAGGGCGTGGCGTTCACCCCGGCGGAGTGCGAGCGCGTGCTGCGGGCGGGGATCGCGGCCGGGCTCGCGCCGAAGGCCCACGCGGAACAGCTCACGCGGTCGGGCGGGGCGGCCCTGGCGGCGCGCGTCGGGGCGGTCTCGGCCGACCACCTGGACTGCGCGACCCCGGAGGACCTCGACGCGCTCGCAAGGGCGGGAGTGGTCGCGGTGCTGCTGCCGGGGTGCGGCGTGAGCCTCGGGCGGCCGCGGTTCCCGGACGCGCGGCCGTTCGTCGCCGCGGGCGTGAAGGTCGCGGTCTCGACCGACTTCAACCCGGGGAGCTGCGTGACGCAGGACCTGCCGCTCGTGGCCACGATCGCGATGGCGTTCTGCGGGGGG
>VGRB01000237.1 GCA_016875475.1 Deltaproteobacteria bacterium | reverse complement strand
CCCTGGCCGGAGTGGCCGGCTGGCTTGCGTTCACCCCCACCGAGCCGGTGGCCGTGCCCCCCCTTCCGGTCTCGCCCGTCCACGTACCCGATCCCGCACCCGCAACCGTCCCCAAGCCGCTGCCCGAATCCCCTTCCCCCCCCGCCCGCATCCAGATCCGCCTCCGCTCGGACCCCGCGGGCGCGACGGTCCTGGACGGGGCCAGGGAGGTCGGGAAGACGCCGTTCGACCTGGACTTCGACCGCGGCCAGGGGTCGAAGTCGTTCGTGTTCCGCCACAAGGGATACCGCGACGGGGCCGCGACCGTTTCGCTGGACGCCGGGGGGGAGGTCCACGCCCGGCTGGATCCGATCCGCGACGGCCGCAAGGCGGCGGTCGACAAGACGACGACGCCGGTCGTCGTGCCGAAGCCGAAGGACGACGGCCCGGGCAAGGTGAAGGACCTGAAGGGGGGGTACTGACGTGTCCGCGCCTCCGTCCGGGACCGCGACCGTGCGCGCGTTCCTCGCCGTGCCCGTGCCCGAGGCGGCGCGCGCGGGCATCGCGGACGCGTGCGGGCGGCTCGGACGCTGCCTCCCCGGCGTGCGCTTCGGTTCCGCGGAGCAGGTCCACGTGACCTTGCACTTCTTCGCCGCGCTGGACCCGGACGGCGTGGCCGGCGTCCAGGCCGCCGCCCGTGCCGGGGCGTCCCGCGTGGCCCCGTACCGCATGGGGCTTGCCGGCGCCGGCGCGTTCCCGGACCCGCGCCGGGCCCGCGTCCTGTGGCTCGGGATCCGGCCCGGCGCCGACGAGACGGCCCGCCTGGCCGCGGAGGTCGGCGCGGCGCTGCGCGAGCGCGGCCTGCCCGTCGAGGACCGCCCGTTCCGCGCGCACGTGACGCTCGCGCGCCTGCGCGAGCCGCACCCCGGGGTGGCGGCTGCGCTCGACGCGGGCCGCGCCGTGACGATCGACCCGTTCGACGTCGCGCGCCTCGTGCTGTTCCGGAGCGAGCTGTCGCCTCGCGGCGCCGTGCACACGGAGATCGGCTCGTACCCGCTGGGTGGTTGACCTTGCCGTCGGCCCTCGACACCGCGGTCGGCGCGCTTTCGTCCTTCTCCGGGGCGTTCCGCAGGTACCTCGCCGCGGAGCCCGACCGCGACGCGGCGCTCGCCGACGCGGAGGCCCTCGCCGCCGGCGCGGCCGTGCCGGCTCCCGCCCCCCCCGCGGACGTCCTCGCCTCCCGCGCCGCCCTGTCCGCCTCGCTCCGCCGGTGCCGCCGCCGGGCCTTCGTGACCGGCGCGCTCGCGGAGCAGCTCGCCGGGGACCCCGCCGTGACCTTCCGCTGGGCCACGGCCTGCGCGGAGGCCTGGATCTCCGCGGCGTTCGACTTCTCGGCCCGGTCCGCCGCGATTGCGCTCGGGGGGGATCCGGTCGGCGCGGGTCGCGGGTGCGGCTTCGCGGTCATCGGGCTCGGGAAGCTCGGCGCCGGCGAGCTGAACCCGTCCTCGGACGTCGACCTCGTGGTCGTCCACGCGTCGGACGAGCCGGCGTCGTGGCCGTTTCGTGTGCCGCCGCACGCGTTCCACGAGCGCGTGGCGCGCGAGGCCGCCGCCCTCCTGTCCGAGCCGACCGGGGACGGGTTCTGCCTGCGCGTGGATTTCGACCTGAGGCCCGAGGGCAAGTCCGGCGCGCTCGTGAACTCGCTCGACGCGCTCGCGGGCTACTGCGAGCAGTTCGGCACGCCCCTCGACCGGATGGCCTGGACGCGCGCGCGGCCCGTGGCGGGCGACCCCGACCTCGGCCGCGAGACCCTTCTCGCGCTCGCCCCGTTCGTCTGGCCGCGCAGCCTCGGCTCGGGCGCGTTGGAGGCGCTCGCGGGCGTGCTCGGCAGGCTCCGCGGGTTGAGGGCGCGGTCCCGCGACTCGTTCGACCTGAAGCTCGACCGCGGCGGCATCCGGGACGTGGAGCTGACCGTTGCGGCGCACCAGCTCCTGCACGGCGGGCGGGTCCCGGGCCTGCGCGACCCTGCCACGCTGTCGGTCATCGCGGCGCTCCCGCGGGCCGGGCTGATGGACCCGGCCGACGCGGCCGCCCTCGACCAGGGCTACCGCGCGCTCAGGCGGCTCGAGCACCTCGTCCAGTACCGGGAGGACCGCCGGACGCAGGCGCTCCTGCTGGCGCCCGATGCGCTCGACGCGTTCGCGGCGATGCTCGCGCCGCCGGCGACGGGCGCCGCGCTCGCGGACGACGTCGCCTCGCTGCGCCGGTCCGTCGCCGCGGTCGCGGACCGGCTGTTCGGGCTGGAAGGGGAGGGGGCCGAGGGCGATCCGGTCGCCGTGTTCGTCGACCCGGCGGCGGCCGACGACGACCGCTGGTCCGCCGGCAGGCGGCTCGGGCTGGCGGACCCGGACGCGGCGGCCGCCCACCTCGCCCGGATGCGATCCGCGCCGCAGAGCCCCGCCAGGCCGGGGCACCGGGGCTGGCGGCCGGGCTTCGAGACCGCGGTGCTCGCGGCCGCGTCGCGGACCGGGTGGCCGGACGGGGCGCTGGACCTGCTGGCCCGGCTCGCGCGGTCGCCGCGCGCCGCTGCCGTGACGGAGCTGTGCGCCGGCGACGGCCGCGTGCTCGACTCGGTCGCGCGGGTCGGGGCGTCGAGCCCCGTCCTGGCAGCGGCGCTGCTGAGGGACCCCGGCGCGGCGCTGGAGCACGCCGTGACCGGGTTCCGGGGCGAGCTGCCGTCCGCGGAGGACCTGGACGCCGGCGCGGCGCGCGTGCTCGCGTCGCCGGCGGACGAGGTCGGGGAGGCCCTGGCGGCGTTCCGGCAGAGGCATCTGTCCGGCGTGATGCTCGCGGACCTCGCCGGTGCGGACCCCGCGGACGTCGGCGCGGGCCTTTCGGACATCGCGGACGCCTGCGTCCGGTGCGCCCTCGACGCGGTCGGGCTGGGCGGGGGCGCGCCGATCGCGGTGCTGGGCCTGGGCCGGCTGGGGGGCCGCGAGACGGGCTACCTCTCGGACCTCGACCTGGTGCTGGTGCACCGCGGCGACGCGGCCGAGCTGACCCGCGGCGTGCAACGCGCCCTGTCGCTGCTGACGACCCGCGGCGCGGCCGGGCCGATGTACGAGCTGGATTTCCGCCTTCGCCCGTCCGGGAACCAGGGGCCGCTGCTGGTCGAGGCGGGCGAGTTCGCGGCGTGGCACGAGCGGGGCGCCTCCGCGGCCGAGCGGCTCGGCGTGCTGGGGTGCCGCGTCGTGGCCGGGGACCGCGCGATCGGGGACGATGTCACGGCGCGGGCGAAGGCGGCCGCGGCGTCGGCGCTCGCCGGCCCGGGGGCCGTGGCCGAGCTGCGTGCGGTCCGGGAGCGGCAGCGCGCGCCGGTTGCGGAGGGGGGCGAGCGGGCCTACCATCCCAAGAGCGCGGCCGGGGGGATGCTGGACGTCGAGACCGCGGCGCACCTGTGGGGGGCGCGGCAGGTCCCGGACCCGGCGCGGATGCCGCCGGGCACGGTCGCGCTGCTCGGCGAGCTGGCCCGGACCGGGGGGCGCGCGAGGCAGGACCTCGCGGCGCTGGACCCCGGCTACCGGTTCCTGCTGCGCCTGTCGAACCGGGCGCACCTGGTGCTGGACCGGCCCGTCGGGCGCGTCGCGCCGGACGGGCCCGCGGCGGACCGGCTCGGGCGGTCGCTCGGGTTCGAGGGGGCGTCGCCCGGCGAGGCGCTGTGGCAGGCGTATTGCGCCGCGCTGGCCGACGGCCGGAAGCGGTGCGAGGCGCTGATGGCCCTGTTGCAGGGGGAGTCGTGAGCGAGCCGACCGGTGCCGGGACCCTGTACGTGGTTGCGACGCCGATCGGCAACGTCGAGGACCTCTCGCCGCGGGCCCTTCGCGTCCTTGCGGAGGCGCCGGTGCTCGCGTGCGAGGACACCCGGCACACGGGCGTCATGCTGAAGCGCCTCGGCGTCGAGCACGGCGATCGCCGGTTCGTCGCCTACCACGACGCGAACGAGCAGCGGCAGGCGCCGTGCCTGCTCCAGGTCCTGCTGCGCGGGCAGGACGTGGCGGTCGTGTCGAACGCGGGGACGCCGCTGGTCAGCGACCCGGGCTACCGGCTGGTCTCGGCCGCGCGCGCCGCCGGGGTGAAGGTCGTGCCCGTTCCGGGCGCGTGCGCCGCCGTCGCCGCGCTGTCCGCGTCAGGGCTGCCGTCGGACCGGTTCACGTTCCTGGGGTTCCTGCCGGTGAAGTCGGGCCGCCGCCGCAAGGCGATCGAGGCCGCGGTCGCGCCGGAGGCGGGCACGGCGATCCCCTACGGGCCCGCGCGCTCGCTCGACAAGGCGCTGGTCGACCTGGCCGAGGTCGCACCGGCCTGCCGCGTCGTGATCGCCCGCGAGCTGACCAAGGTCTTCGAGGAGTTCGTGACCGGGACGCCGGGGGAGTGCTCGGCCGCGATCGAGGGCCGGGCGCTGAAGGGCGAGGTCACGCTGCTCGTCCACGCCTAGCGCAAAGGCACCACCGCAACCACGCCCACCTTGCCCGCGCCGAGGCCGGCTTCCTGTTCGGGCAGGCACTGGTTCGCGGTCGCGTTGCCGTCCGCGCTCACGATGCGGACGAACAGGCCCACGCCCGCCTTCGCCGGGACGGCGCCGCCGTAGAGCGTCTCGAGCGGGATGGACGCGACGAGCGACTGCTTGTCGGCCGCCGGCACGAGGTCGCCCTGGATCCAGGCGAAGTTGGCCGCGCCGACGTTCTCGCCGACGAACCCGCGCCAGCCCGCGCCGTCGGCGAGCCCGCCCTGGGCGATCTGCATGCCCACGGTCCCGAACGCCGCCTCGGCGCCGAAGCCGTCGTCGGTCACATCGACCGCGGGCGCGGAGACCGCGCTGTCGAGGGCCCCGGTCGAGTCCGCCAGTGCAGCGGGCTTGAACCCGGTGGCGGCTCCCGGGTCCCGGTCCACCCACCCGACGATCGCGTTGGTGCCCTCGCAGAAGCCCTTCACCCCCACGTGGAGCGTGGTGTCGTCCACGGCCACGTACAGATCGTGCAGCTCGTTCTGGTGCGTTTCCGGGGCGTTCCAGTCGGACGCGACGGAGTTCTCGCCGACCCGCCACGCGTCGTCCCAGACCTCGCCGGCCGCGAGCGTGCCGACCGGGACGAACGCGAACGCGTCCTCCTCCGTGTCCTCCTGGCCGTCGCTGTTCCTCACGGTCACGTCCACGCGGCCCATGGCGTGCGCGGGCAGGGTGACGTCCACGGCCTTGTCGTCAACGAGGGCTGTTCCGACGTCCGCGCCGTCCAGCCGCACGACCGTGCTCTCCCCGAAGTTCATGCCCTTGATCCGGACGGACGTCCCGCCGCCGACCGGGCCCCACGCGGGCTCCACCGCGATGATGACCGGACCGGTGGGCGCCACGTCCACATCGAGGGTCCCGAGCATCGCCTTCGAGAAGTCCGCCCCCCCCGCGCTCGCGCCGTCGGAATCCACGTACAGCCAGTGCGCGCCGCCGTCGATCGTGAAGCGGAACGTGAAGGAGAGCGTCTCCGGCGCCGCGTCCGGCAGCATCGTCGCCGTGAAGACCGCGTTGTTGTCGCCCGCGCCCGTCGAGCGGTCGTACGCCGCCGCGACCCAGCTCCAGCCCGCGCCGGGTTCGGTCGGGTCGCTGCCCGTCGGCCCCCAACCGAGCTGGCCGGACAGCACCGGCTCGCCGGACGACCCGCCCTCGGTCACGCCCTTCGCATAGACCTCCGCGAACAGCGCGGCCGTCTCCACCCCGACCCACGTCGAGACCGACAGGGGCGCGCCGAGCTTCCCCCAGTCCGGGACCTTGGGCGGGGCTGCCTCCACGAACTCGAAGCAGTTCGGGCACGCGGCCTCGCCGCCGTCCGGGTTCGCGAGGGTGATCGTCACCGTCCCGGCCGCGTGGGCCGGGGTGACGGCCCGGACCTCGTCGGCGCCGACGAGCGTCACGGAGGCCGCCGGCACGCCGCCGAACGCCACCGAGCAGCCCGCGCGGAAATCCTGGCCGGTGATCGTGACCTCGGTCCCCCCCGCGATCGGGCCCTTGTTCGGGTCGAGGAGGGTGATCGACGGATCGGACTTCGGCGGGGGCTCGGTCCCCTCGCCGCACTCCTCCTTCTCCTTGTCGCAGGCCACCGGGTCCGCGCCCGCGGGCGCCCAGCAGTCCGCGTCCTCCTTGCACCACGGGCCGCCGTCGCCCATGACGATCGTCGTGTTGAAGACCTTTCCGCGGGAGTCGCGCTCCAGCACGACCGGCTCGTCCGCGAACGTCCCCTTGGCCAGCCGGTCGCTGCGCGCGGCCACGCCCTCGGTCGGGCAGGTCGTCCCCACCTTGTACTCGCCGCCGTCGTCCGCGCTCATGTCCGCCAGCGCGAACACGAACACGAACTGCACGTGCCGCCCCGCCGCGAGCAGCCCGTCGTGAGGCCCCATGTTGACCGACTGCCGGTACGTGAAGATGCCGTCGCCGGCCGCCGCGTCGCCGTTCTGGCCGTTGTCGAGGAGCTGGGCCGGGAACCACGAGTTGGCGGAAGTCTTCAGGAATATGGAGTATTCCTCGGGCGAGATCGTGGCGAAGTCCGCGTGGAGCCTCGCCGTGTCGAGGGTCACCTCGAAGTCGATGTCGCCGAAGCCGGGGAGCGTGAGGCCGGCGGCGGTGAAGTCGCCCGCGGACCCGGCGGGGACGGTCACGATGCCGTTCGGCCCGATCCAGATCCAGCGGTCGTTCTCGTTCAGGACGCCGTACTCGAACGTCGTCTCCTCGTCGGCGACGAACCAGACCTCGCACTCGAACCGGCGGTCGCCCTTGGTCGCGCCCTCGGGCTCGTGGCCTCCCGCGCTCCAGGGGCCATCGTCGTACAGCACCGGGAACGGCCCGTCCGTGGGCTGCCACGCGGTCGAGTACTGGATCGTGTTGTCGGCCGCGGACCACTTGAACGACCCGGTCCACTTCATCTGGCCGTCCTGGTAAGTCCCGGTCGCGGTGTCGTCCACCACGAAGCGGATCGCCGCGCTGCCCGCCGGGCGCGTCCACGCGGGCTTCGGCACGTCCGGCTTCCCCGCGTCGGCCGCGGTGCCGGGGAGGTCCCCGATCGGGTGGAAGTCGGCCGGCAGATCGCCCGTCGGCTCGTCCGTCGCGTCCGTCCCACCCTGGTCGGGGGCGGAGCACGCTGGCGCCAGGAACGCACCGACGACGGACGCGACGATTGCGGACGTGAGCCTCATCGAGCACCTCCTTCTGGCGCGGACCCGCGACAGGCTAGCAGATTCCGGGGGCCGTTGTACAATGCTCCCGGGACGATGACTGGAGCGGCGGATGACGCGATTCCAGGAACTGCACGTTCTGGCGGCGGGGTGCATGGCGGCCGGGTGCCTGGCGGCGCTCGCCTGCGGCGACGTGACGTTGCCGGCCCTGCCCGACGCGGGAGGGGACGCCTCCGCGGAGGACACGCCGGCGGACCCGTCCGCGGACCCGTCCGCGGACCCGGAGCCGGACCAGGGCAAGCCGGACAACCCGCCGCCCGACCCGTCGTCCGACGACGGCGGCGCACCGGACGACGGCCCCGAGGCCGACGTGGGGCCGCAGTACTGCGTGTTCTCGTTCGACTGCGGGGAGGGCCGATGGTGCGACCCGGGGATGGGCGCGTGCGGGAACCAGGGCGTCTGCCGCGACCGGCCCGGCGTCTGCGACGACTCGCACCAGCCGGTGTGCGGGTGCGACTGGATCACGTACCGGAACCCGTGCGCGGCCGCGGCCGAGGGCGTGGCCGTGCAGTTCATGGGCGAGTGCTCGATCGTCGGACCCTGCCACGACAGCGCCGAGTGCGCCGACGGCCTCTGGTGCGACAAGGGCGTCGGCAACTGCACGGGCGGGGGCTCCTGCCGGCCGCGGCCCCCGGAGTGCGCGGACGTCTATGAGCCGGTCTGCGGGTGCGACAACGCCACGTACGACAACGAGTGCCGGGCCGCGGCCTCGGGCGTCACGATTGCACACCCCGGCGAGTGCGAGGTCGTGGTGATCCCGTGCCTCGCCAACGAGGAGTGCGGCGGGCCGGAGCGGTACTGCGCGAAGGCGCCCGGTGACTGCGACGGGGGCGGGTCGTGCCAGCCGCGGCCGAATATCTGCTTCGCGCCCGCCGAGCAGGCGTTCTGCGGGTGCGACGGGATCACGTACCCGAGCGAGTGCGACGCCGCGAAGGCCGGGTCGAGCGTGGCCGCGAAGGGGGCGTGCGCCGAGCCCGGCTGCAAGACCAGCGCCGATTGCGTGAAGTCGCAGTTCTGCGCCAAGATGCAGGGCGACTGCAAGGGAATCGGGGCCTGCAAGCCGCGTCCGACCGCCTGCGAGCCGGTCCATGCCGAGGTCTGCGGCTGCGACGGAGCGACCTACCACAACGAGTGCAAGGCGAACATGGCCGGCATCTCGGTCGCCGGCGACGGCCCCTGCCTTCCCACGCCGCGCTGAGCCGTACCCGTACCCGTAGCCGTCCCGAGCCCGAGCCCGAGCCCTTGCCCTCGCCCGAACCCGCTCACCTGCGCCGCGATCCCCTGGGG
>VGRB01000236.1 GCA_016875475.1 Deltaproteobacteria bacterium | reverse complement strand
GACCCGCAAGTCCTTCGAGGCGTTCCTGACCGCGCTCGACGGCGCGCCGGACGACCCGGGCCTGCTGGAGGAGGCGGCGACCGCCGCGGCCGCGGTCGGGGACAACGACGCCCTCCTCGCGCTGCTCGGGCGGCGGCGCGACGCGGCCCACGACAACAGGGGACGCATCGAGGCCACGCTCGCGGCGGCCAAGCTGCTGGAGGACCTCGGCAGGACCGACGAGGCCGCGGTCGAGTACCGGCGCGCGCTGTCCGTGGACCCGAACCGCCACGAGGCGTTCGAGGCCCTCGTCGCCCTCCTGTCGCAGGCAGGGAGCACCGGGGACGCGCGGCGCGAGTATGAGGCAGTGCTCGCGCGGACGTTCGACCCCGGCACGCGGTCCCGGGTCCTCCGCCGCTACGCCGCGCTGGTCTCCGAGGCGTTCCGCGACGACGAGGCGGCCGCGAGCGCGCTCCAGGAGGCGCTCTCGCTCGACCCGGCGGACGAGGGGCTGCTCGACCAGCTCGAGCCGCTCTACCAGCGCCTCGGACAGTGGCCGCGGCTGATGTCCCTCTGGCGGCGCCGGGTGGAGCGCGCCCGGAACGGGACAGCGGTCCCGGTGCTGCTGCGCATGACCGAGGCGGCCGCCGGGCCGATGCGCGACCCGGAATCCGCGCTGGCGTTCGCGACCGAGGCCGCCCGCCGCGCCCCGGAGGACCCGGAGCCGCGCACGCGGGTGCGGCGCCTGCACGAGACGCTCGGCCTGTGGGCCGAGGTCTGTCGGGATCTCGAGCGCGACGTGGAGACGGCGCCCCCGCAGGAGAAGGCCGCCCTGCTCGCGCGCATCGCGGAGACGTACGAGACGCGGCTGTCGCTCGCGGACAAGGCCAAGGCCGCCTACGCGCGAGCCCTGGAGTTCGCGACCGGCCCCGAGGCGGTCCGGGTCGGGAAGCGGCTCGCGGACCTGCACCGGCGCGACTCGGAGCGGGACCGCGAGCTTGCGGCGCTCGAGGTCGCGGTCAAGGCGATGAGCGACGACACGGCCGCCGACCACCTCGCCCAGATGGGCCGGCGCGCGCTGGAGGCGCCCCCGGACCGCGACGCGGCGAAGGGGTACCTCGAGTCCGCGGTCCGGCTGAACCCGGTGCACGCGGCCGCGGTGGAGACGCTCGCGGGCCTGCTGCTCACGCTGAACCGGCCCGAGCGGGTGCCGGCGCTGGTCGAGCCCCTGGCTGCCAAGGCCGCGACCGCGAGCGACACGGCGGGCGAGCGGCGGCTGAGGCTGCTGGCGGGCGGGGCGGCCGCGCGGGTCGGGGACACGGAGGCGGCGCTGACGCAGTACGCGCGGGCCGCGGAGCTGGACCCGGCGGACACCCGCACGCGGGTGGTGCTCGGCCGCATGTACGCCCAGGTCGGCCGCGACACCGAGGCGGCCCGGCTGCTCTCCGCGGTCCTCGACTCCGCGACCGACGACCTGACGCCGATGGACAGGATCGAGGTACACGTGCAGACCGCGCGGTGCGCGTCGCGGCTCGGCGACCACCAGCGGGCGCTGTCGCTGCTCGACGCGGCGTTCAGGCTGCGCGGGACCGCGGACGCCGAGACGTTGAGGGAGATGGTCGCGGCGGCGGAGGCGGCCAAGGACCCGGAGCGCCTGGCCGAGTACCTCGACCGCTGGATCGCGATCGAGACGTCGGGCACGCAGAAGTTCGCGTTCATGCTGCGGCTCGGGGACGTGCTGAAGGACGAACTCGGCGCCCCGGAGCGGGCGCTCCGCTGGTACAGGGCCGCGCAGAAGGAGAACCCGTCGTCCAAGGCGGCGCTGCACAAGGCGCTGGACGCGGCGGTGGCGGCCACGGACTATCGCGAGGCCAAGTCGCTGCTCGTCGCGATCATGGAGCTGGAGCAGGACGGGCTGAAGCGCGCGCAGTACCACTACGGCGCGGCGCTGATCGCGCGGGACAACCTCGGCGACCTCGACGTGACCCGGCAGCACCTGGCCGCGGCAATCGAGCTGAACCCCGACATCGAGGAGGCGGTCTCGGCGCAGGAGGACCTGCTGGTGCAGGCGGGCGACCACGAGGGGCTCGCCTCGCTCTACCAGCTGCTCGCGCGCCACTACCGGCTGAACGGGCGCGACGACCGCATGGTAGCGATGCTGCGGCGCCTGGCCGCGTGCTACGAGGAGCGCCTGCACAACCTGCCGCTCGCCGCGGAGACGCTCCGGCAGATCCGCGAGGCGGTGCCCGGCGACGAGGAGGTCGCGGACAGGCTCGCGGCCGTGCTGATGCGGACGCCAGGTCGCGAGAAGGACGCGCTGGAAGCGCATCGGGCGGCGCTGGCCGTGGACCCGACGAACGCGGCGTCGTACCGGGCGGTGCGGGAGCTGTGCCTGGTGGCGGGCGACGCGGACGGGGCCTGGTGCGCCGCGGCGGCCCTGCACTCGCTCGGCGCGGCGAACGAGGCCGAGGAGGCGGCGTTCGAGGCGGGCAGGCAGGCCGCGCTCAAGCTCAAGCGGGACACCCTGCCGCCGGACGCGTTCCGGCGGCTCGTGGTGGACGAGGCCGCGGACGAGGGCGTCGGCCGCGTGCTTCACATCCTGTACCCCCCGCTGCGGCGCCTGCTGCCGAACATGTGGAAGCAGCCGCGCGACCTCGGACTCGCCGACGCGGACCTCGTGAACCCCTCGGAGCGGGGCCTGTTCCAGAACATGGCCGCGGCCGCGTCCAAGGTGTTCGGGGTCCCGCTGCCCAGGGTCTACCGTGCCAGGGGGCGGGCCGGGATCGCGAAGGTGCCGTTCGACCCGCCCGCGCTGGCGGTCGGCGACGACGTCCTGACCGCGTGGAGGGGCAAGGAGCTGCGCTTCTCGACGGCGCGCGCGCTCGTGTCGTTCGCGCCGGGGTTCGTGCTGTCCGGGATCGCGGACCACGGCACGCTGCGGGTGTTCTTCCTTGCGGGCCTGAGGATCGCGTTCCCCGACTACCCGACGCCCGCGGACGCGGCCGGGGTCGACGACCTCGCGTCCGAGCTGGTCGGGCTGCTGTCGCCGGAGGCGCGGATGGAGCTGTCCGACATCCTGACCGAGTTCCGTCGGCGGAAGGTCGCGATCGACCTGCACGGGTTCCTGGCGGGCGCGGACCGGACCGCTGCGCGCGCCGGGCTGTTCATGGCGAACGACCTGGCCGTGGCGAAGAACCAGCTCGCGGACGAATCGCTCGCGCTGTCCGACCTCGAGTTCGGCGACCGCCTGACCGACCTGTGCGCCTATGCGGTCTCCGCCCGGTACGCGGAGTTGCGCAAGCTGATGCTGCAGGTGTGACGCCCCCTCGCGGGGGGGTCAGAAGTCCACCGCCGTCCCCAGGTCGTAGTCGACCTTGTCCGGAAAGACCTTGCGGTACAGGTCGGCGCGCTCGGCCGGCGGGACGTGCAGCCACGCGTAGCGGATCAGGTGCTCCGCCACCTTGCGGCAGTAGTTGCGGCCCTCGTTGTAGGGGATCAGTTCGACCATCTCGTCGAGCGGGGCGCCGCGCCGGGCGTGGAGGAAGCGCTTGATCGAGGGCGCGCCGGTGTTGTAGGCCGCGGACGCGAACACGATCTGGCCCTTGAAGTCGCGCAGCAGCTCGCCGAGATACCACGTGCAGAACAGGAGGTTGCGGCCGGGCGCGAAGAAGGTCTCGACCTGGAACGGGACGGACAACGCGCGCGCCACGACCTTCGCGGTCTTCGGGATCATCTGCATGATGCCGAGCGCCGCGGTGTGGGACACCTGCCCCGGCGAGTAGCGCGACTCCTGCCGCATGATCGCGTAGATCCAGTGCTCCGGCAGGCCGAAGCGCGGGGCCAGCACCGACGCGAGCGACCGGTGCGCGCGCGGGTAGAAGGCCATCCAGTAGAGCGCCGATTCCGCGCCCGGGACGTCCCCCATCATCCGGCCGAACTCTCCTTGTGCCCGGCGGAACAGCTCGTTGTAGCCCTCGATCGCGTCGTAGATCGTCAGCAGGAACGCGGCCTTGTCGCGTCCGGACAGCCTCCTCTCCACGTCCTTCGATATCCCCTCGTACGCTTCGCGGGCGCGCTCGATCTCCCCCACCTCGGCCAGGTCCTTGACGCGCCGCAGCGCGGCCGCCACGTCGTCCGGCAGCCGGTCGAACGGCCAGAGCGGGCCCGGGTCCGGCAGCCCGACCGCGGGGCCGGTGATCCACGCCGGCAGCGCCGCGCCGTCCCACTCTGCGAGCCGCTTCGCCCCGAGCACCGCGTACCAGGTGAGGGGGTACCTGTCCACGACCTTCCGCATCCACCGCGAGGCGGCGCGCCGGTCGCCCGCGTGGCGCGACGCCATGCCGGCCCAGTACATCGCCTTGCCCGCGACAAGGCAGTTCCCGAGCGGGATCATGTCCTTCTCGAACACCCGGATCGCGTCCTTCCAGCGCCTGAGGCGGTACAGCGACCAGCCCTTGGCCCAGATCACGTAGCTCCTCAGGTCGTGCTTCTTCACCTCGCGCAGGAACCGGTCGACGTGCGGCAGGGCCTTCTCGTAGTGGCCGTGGTCGTACGGCAGCCAGCCGAGGTAATAGAGCGCCCGGATGCGCCGGTCGCCGCGGATCCCGGAGTCCAGCGCCTGTCTGTACTCGCGCGCCGCCGCGCCGTATTCCTCGAGCTTCGCGTGCGCCCGGGCCCGCAGGAACGCGGCGTCCGCGGACGAGACCGCGCCGCCCTTCCGCGCGTGCTCCAGGTAGCGCATTGCCTTGCGCGCGTCGTCGCGGACGTGCACGAGGTGCGACAGCGCCAGCTTGTATGCGAGCTGCGGCCCGCGATCGCCCGCCTCCCAGCGCGCGGTCCTGATCCGCTGCGCCTCGTCGTAGTCGAGCGCCTCGAAGAACGCGTCCGCGCGGTCGTGCTGCTCCGCGGGCGTCAGGTCCGCCTCGGTCACGCCCGCCTCCGCCGCGGCCGGCGTGTCGGGCCACTCAACGAACACGCGCCTGCGGAGGGCCGCGTCGCCGGTCGCGCGCGCGAGCAGCAGCGTGGCCTCGGCGCGGTCCGATCTCCCGGGGCGACCGGCCAGCACCGCCCGCGCCTCGCGCTCTGCCTCCGCGGCTGCGCCGGCCTCGCCGCGACCGGCCGCCCCGAGCGCGGCGGGCTCCAGCGCGAGCCGCGCCAGCGCGAGGCGTGCGTCCGTGATCCGCCGCGAGCCCGGATTGCGCGCCACGAAGTCGGCGAGCGCGGCCCGCGCGGACGGGTCGGCAGCGATCCGGAGCGCGTGCGCCCGCTCGAACGCGAGCACGTCGGCAAGGTCCTCCGGCATGGAGGCCGCGTCGATCCGGTCGAGCGCCGCGACGGCCTCCCGGCCCTTCCCGGCCCCGCTCCGGGCCTGGGCGAGCAGCAGCAGGAGCTTGCCGCGCTCGCGCGGGTCGGCCGGGGCGCCCGCCAGGGCCGAGGAGAGCGGGGGCTCCGCACCCGCGAAGTCGAGGGTCCGGAGCCGCGACAGCCCGTTCGACGCAACGGCCCGCCAGTCGGCCGCACCGCCCCCGTTCGACGCACCGCTGCCGTCCGCCGCGCCGACGACCGCGGCGAGCACCCAGGGAAGTACCGGCAGCACCGCCCCCATGGCCGGGCATCGTACCAGACGCGCCCGGGACGGACCAGGGAGCGGCCCGGCCCTCGCCGCCCGCCTCGGGCCCGGCGACCGGGGCACCTGAGGTATCCCCGCAAACCGGGCGTCCCGGGCCGCGGGCCAGATGTGAGGCCCGCTGGCCCGGCGCCCACCGCGCACGCAACTCCCCGACTCCCTTCGGCTGCCGATCCTGAGTGGATTCCTCAGGGGGCACGCCTCTTCCGCCCGCGCGCGTGAAGGTCCATAATTCCCTCCGGGGTGCGGGAGGCTAGGGCGATGAGCGAACAGCGGGACTACCCACGCAGGACCGTCACCGGCGAGGTCTGGTGCTACGCGGACGGGGAGCGGCTCGAGGTAGCGATCGGCAACATCAGCCTCGGCGGCATGCTCCTGCACGGCCCCGCGGTGTCCGGACTGCCGCTCGCGACCGCGGTGACCGTGGCGTTCCAGCAGGGGCCGGCCCCGGGGCAGACGATCTACCTGTTCGGCCGCGTGGTCCGGATCCAGCCGGAAACGGCGCCGGGGGTGGGCGTGCGCTGGGAGCGTGCGGTCACCTGGGACCGCGACGACGAGCTGAGGCGGTTCATCGCGCACACGTTCGGCCTCGGGCTGATCCAGGTCACCGAGGAGCCCGGGTTCGCCGGGTCCAGGCACGTCTTCCTGTTCCGGTCCTCCATGCGCACGCCGGTCGGCGTCGACGCGCCCACGCGCATCCCGGCCCGGCCGCACATGCCGCCGCAGCGCGACTGGGGCGCCGGCGCGGAGGAGCACGCGTTCGGCGCCGTGTCCGTGATGCTCGACCGGCGCGCGCTCCGCTTCGACGCCGACCTGTTCGCCCGGCTGGTCACGGACGGGGGGCTGCTCGACTGCCGGGCGCGAACGCTCGGCGCGTCGACCATGGTCCTGGACGTGCCGGCCTCCGCGGTCCGCGGCCCCGGCGCGCCCGCCCAGGTGCTGCTCGAGATCCGGACCCGCGACGGCCCGGTGGACGTCGGGTGCGGCTGCCGCGTCGTGCAGCAGGTCCCGGCCGCGATCGAGGGCTGGGCCGGGATGGAGCTGCACATCACCGCGACGGACGAGGGCGGCTTCCATGGGATCCTCCAGCGCTGGCTCCGCTGGGCCTACCTCCGGCAGCTCGCCGCGGACTGACACGGCCGGCGCGGGACTGGCGCGCACGTCGCGCCCCCGTGGTACGATCCGCCCGTGGCATCGCTCGACGACCGGACCCGGCAGCGGATCCTCGACGCGGTCTTCCGGCACCTGCCGCGCGACCGGTGGGACGTGCTCCTGTTCGGATCGTTCGCACGCGGGACTGCGGACGTCGGGTCGGACATCGATCTGGCGGTGCGAGGCCCGGAGCGCCTGAGGCCGGCGGTGGCAGAACGGATCGTCGCGGACCTCGAGGACACCGTGCCGATGCTCCGCGACTACGATCTGGTGGACCTCCGGCAGGCCGGACCGGCGCTCCGGCAACGCGTGGAGCAGGAGGGAATCCCGTGGCACAGGGCAACGACAACGAAGTGAGGGAGCGCCGGTTCCACGACACGCTCTCCGCGCTCGAGGAGGTCGTCGCGGGCGTCGCCGGGGTCCCGACCGCCATCCTGCGCGACTCGCGCATCCAGCGGTTCGAGTTCACGTTCGAGGCGGTCTGGAAGCTCCTGGCTGCGATCGCCGAGGACGAGGGGGTGGACGCATCGACCCCGCGCAAGGCGTTCCAGGCGGCGATTCGCGCCGGTCTGCTGGACGCCTCGGACGAGGGCGCGGCCTGGGAGATGCTCCGATACCGGAACCTGACGGTCCACACGTACGACGAGGACCTCGCGATCGAGGTCGAGGGCTTCGTCACCGGCTCCGGCATCGAACTCTTCCGGAAACTCTCGTCGCGCGCGGGGTTGAGGACGTGATTGGACAGCACGCGCCCTCGTCGCATCCCTGGCCGTCCTCGCCGCCGCCTGCGACGGGGGCGGGGGCGCGGGCCCGGACCTGTCGGAGGCGCTCCTGTCGCTCGAGTGGACCCGTTTCTTCGTCTCCCCGAAGGCGGCGGACGGCTCCGGATCGGGCCTCGCCC
This sequence comes from Deltaproteobacteria bacterium, assembly GCA_016875475.1. GTDB lineage: Bacteria > Myxococcota_A > UBA9042 > DTJE01 > DTJE01 > VGRB01. The sequence goes on along the minus strand of VGRB01000236.1, from coordinate 895 downwards.
CGGTCAACGTCGGGAAGACCGCGCCGCTTCGGCACGGCGACTGCACGGTGACGCACTGGAAGGGGGACATCGTGGTGCCGGTCGCGGACGGCGTGCACGTGTTCAACGGCAGCGCGAACTTCTCGTCGAAATCGTCGTCGGTCCATGCCGAGAACCGGTTCTTCTTCCAGCACCGGCCGGAGGTCGCGGACGCATTCCGGGCCGAGTGGGTCCGGCAGTGGGACGCGCTCTCCCAGCCCGCGAAGCCCGGAAGCGGGGGGGCGCCGTGAACGGGCGCAAGAACGCTCCATCCGTCGCCGGCGCCGTCCTCGCGGCCGTCGCGCTCCTGGCCGCCACGCCCGCTACTGGTTCTGCGACGCGTGGGTCTGGAGCGAGACCAGGAAGATGCCGGCGTTCAGCCACTCCAAGGGGGTGCTGACGCACCACAAGGCCGCCATCGTGAACCGGCAGGCGCTCGCGACGGGGTCCTACAACTGGTCCGCGAGCGCCGCGAAGTCGAACTACGAGAACGTCCAGGTCTTCTCCGGCACCCGCGAGCGGCGCGTCGTGGCCGAGTTCCTGGCCGAGTTCGAGGCGATCTGGCCCGACCCGGAGCGGTCGGTCACGACCGAGGAAGGCCGCGCACGCAAGGCAGCCATCCGGGACGCGCTCTACGAGACGCACGGCGTCGAGCCGCGCTGACCGCCGGCAGCAGAAGGAACAGGACGGGAAGGATGGGGGCCGGCGCGGTCGCGGTGCATCCACCCGAGGCTGTGGGGGGGGAGGAGTCGGGGATGGGGTCGGGCGCAGGGTCCGGATCGGGTGCGGTCTCGGGCACGGACTCGGGTTCGGGTTCGGGTCCGGGGTCGAGGTCGGGCACCGGGTCGGGCGTCGGGTCGGGCGCCGGATCGGGGGG
>VGRB01000235.1 GCA_016875475.1 Deltaproteobacteria bacterium | reverse complement strand
CCCTCGGGGCACCGAGGGCGCACGAACGGCGCATACGGCGCATCGACGGGCATTGACTGCCCTCCTTGCCACCTCTACACTGGCGCGGGGTGGATAGCAGTGGCGGTGGCCAGCGGTGTATCTGACCGACTACCACGCGAAGTACCTCGGCTGCGAGTTGGCTCGCCGCTGCCCCCGCGACGGCGGCGGTCGGATCGCTGCGGCGCTGGTCGATGCGCAAGTGGATCTGAACCCCCACCAGGTCGATGCGGCGCTGTTCGCGTTCCAGTCTCCGCTGGCGAGGGGCGCGATCCTCGCGGACGAAGTCGGGCTCGGCAAGACGATCGAGGCGGCCTCGTCCTGTCCCAGCGGTGGGCCGAGGGCAGGCGCCGGATCCTGGTCATCACCCCGTACAACGCGGCGATGCTCGCCGAGGCGCTCTGCAAGCTCGAGGGGTTCACGTACGCGCCCAGCGACTCTGTCTACTGGCAGCACGGGAGGTCCACGGAGCGGGATTTCCTGTACGTGACGACCGCGAGCCTCGGCCACGACCAGCTCCAGCAGCTCTCGGACGAGGTGGGGTCGGACCGGACCCTGCTGGTGCTCTGCACGGCCTTCCGGGCTCGCGGGGAGTACCCGAACCTGACGGTGAAGAAGATCCCGCGGCAGGTGCTCTCGCGCTGCGAGTGGGGCACGACGACTACAGCCTCCAGGTCGAGAACCTGCCGCGCGCGAGGCCGCCGGCCGGGCAGCAGGCCCTGTTCGGTGACGGGGAAGGGGAAAGCGGATGAGCGGGCCGCCTGACGAGAAGCCGGATCGCGACGTGGCCGTGGCGCCGGTGGCGGTCGCCGACGGCGTCGGGGTCGGCGCGGGGGAGTTCCTGCTGTACCGCTCGGAGGACGGCGGCGTCCGGATCGAGTGCCGCTTCGACCGCGGCACGGTGTGGCTTTCCCAGGCCGCAATGGCGGAGTTGTTCCAGACGTCTGTCCCCAACGTGAGCATCCACCTGAAGGCGATCTACCGGGAGCGCGAACTCAGCGAGCCGGCAACCATTAAGGATTACTTAACAGTTCGAACTGAAGGAGGCCGCAGGGTAAGTCGCCGCGTTCGGTGCTACAGCCTGGACGCGATCCTCGCCGTCGGATACCGCGTCCGCTCGGCGCGCGGCACCCAGTTCCGCCAGTGGGCAACGACGCGGCTGTCGGAGTACGTTGTCAAGGGCTTCGCCATGGACGACGAGCGCCTGAAGCGGGCTGGAGCCGGCGGGGACTACTTCGACGAGTTGCTCGCGCGGATCCGGGACATCCGGGCGAGCGAGCGGCGGATGTACTTGCGGCTGCGCGAGATCCTGGCCCTCGCGGCCGACTACTCGCCCAGCGACCCGGACACGGCCGCGTTCTTCCAGGCCGTACGGAACAAGTTGCACTTCGCGGTCACGGGGAGGACCGCACCGGAGTTGATCGCGGAGCGCGCGGACGCGTCGCGGCCGAACATGGGCCTGACCACGTGGGGCGGGGCGGCGGTGCGCAGGTCGGATGTGACGGTGGCCAAGAACTACCTGCGCGAAGGCGAGATCGAGGAACTGAACCGGCTGGTCGTCATGTTCCTGGACCACGCGGAGGACCAGGCGAGGCGCCGCAAGCAGGTGTTCATGTGCGACTGGCGCGAGCGGCTCGACGCGTTCCTCGCGTTCAACGAGCGCCGGGTGCTGCCGGACCTTGGCCGCGTGAAGCGCGAGGAGGCCGACGGGCGGGCTCTCGGCGAGTACCAGCGCTTCGAGCAGGCCCGGCGGGCCGCGCTGGAGGAAGCGGGGGAGGCCGAGATCGCCCGGCAGCTCGAGCGGGCCGCACGCGAAATCGGGGAAGTCAAGTGAACCGCCACGTGAACGCCATCGCGGGCCGGCTGAGCCTGAGGGTTCCGCAGCGACGGTCGCCGGAGATCCTGGACCGCATCGTCGAGATCGCGGGGATCGCGTCCGGGCGGAAAGGCGTGGCCCCCGCGACGGCGCTCGAAGCGATCCGAAAATGGCCGACGGCTTCGTCAAGGAACCCGCGGTCGTCACGCGGAAGGACTTCTCGACCGCGGGGATGTCGGCATCCGAGGTGGAGCGGCTCAAGCTCGAGGACGGGATTCGCCTGCACGAAGGCGTGAAGGTCGATCTGGAAACGTACGCGCGCGAGGCCGGTCAGGTATCGCAGCCCCGGATTGCCGCGATGCTGGGCATCCGGCAGACGGCGTCGCCCGGCGGGGCGGCCCCGGCGCCGGGGCCTGAGGTCGCCCCGGCCTTCTCGGACCCGCGGGAGGCGGAGGTCGCACGGATCACGTACGAGGTGATACGGGGGTACGAGAACCGGCCGCAGACGGTCCCGACGGTCGCCCACCTCGCCCGGCCCGAGGTGCAGGCGTAGATCGTGAAGGCGGTCCTGGAGCGGCACGCGCCCGCGCAGATCGAGATGGATGGGGTCACGGTCGGACCCGACATCGCGGCCGTGGTGGCGCAGACGACCGATCTCGTCGCTCGTCACACGATTGACATCCCGCGGATCCTCGTGGTCCCGAAGGGAGAGGTCCGCTCGGGCTTCCGCCGTTGGCGGCGGGATCCGATCTGCGGCGGTGTAGGATCGGCGCCGGCCGGGGAGGGGGCGGACGATGACCTGGTACACGGGCGACGCGACCTACGACACGCTGCTCGCGATCGGGCTCGGGTTCGCGGCCCTGGTCGGCGTGGCGGCGTGGTTCGTGCCGTCGCCGTACGGCCGGTTCTCGAGCGGGCGCTTCGGTCTTCGCACGGACCCGCGGCTCGGCTGGATCCTGATGGAGCTGCCGGCCACGGTCACGTTCGTGGCCGTCTACTTCTCGGGCGCCCGCTGGGACGAGCCGGCGCGGCTGCTGTTCCTCGCGGTCTGGCTGGTCCACTACGCGAACCGAGGCTTCGCCTTCCCCCTGCGCATGCGCGTGCCGAAGGGGCAGCCAGGCTCGTTCGGTGCCATGGTGGTCGGGTTCGGGTGGTTCTCGACCGCGCTGCACGGGTACCTGAACGCCGCCTTCATCGCGGGGCTCGCGCCGCACCTGGCCGTCGCGTGGCTGGCCGACCCGCGCTTCCTGGTCGGGATCGCTCTGTACTACGCGTCGTACGTGATGAACATCCGATCCGACGGAATCGTGCGCGACCTGCGGACCGCGGACGAGGTGGCGCGCGGCGAGAAGACCTACCGCGTCCCGCAGGGCGGCCTGTTCCGCTACGTCACGAACGCGAGCTACCTGACCGAGCTGACCGCGTGGCTGGGGTTCGCGATCGCCACGTGGTCGCTGGCCGGGGTGTTCATCCTGGCCCTGTCCGCGGCGAACCTCGTCCCGCGCGCGGTCGCGACCCACCGCTGGTACCGCGAGCGCTTCCCGGACTACCCGGCGGGCCGGAAGGTCCTGATCCCGTTCGTGTGGTGATCGATCAGCCGGACCTCGGACACCGCTCCGTCCGCGCACAGGACGCGGAACGCCACGCACGGCCCGCTCGTGATCACCTTGTCCGTCCGGGCCGACGCGGCCGACCGCTCCGCGATCCGGCGGCCCGCGGACCGGCGCAGCCCCCCGAGGATGGACTTCAGGTACGACGCGAGCCCGCGCAGCCCCTGGTGGCGCAGGATCAGGAAGGTCATCACGGTCACGGTCCACCAGCCGCGCAGGCCCTGGCGGAGCACCTGGCCGACCATGGGAACGATCTCCCAGTGCGCGGCGAGCCGGCGGATGCGGAAGGCGCGGGCGGGGGAAGCGGCCTGCGCGTCCGCGTCAGCGCCGGCCGCGTCATGATCGGGGACCAGCCGGTAGAGCACGTACGAAGGCACCGCGAGCCTCGCGCCGGTGGACAGCGTCGTGTGGATCGTCACGTCGCGCAGGACGTCGTCGCCGTCCACGAGGTCGCGGTGGACCTCGAACCGGATCCCGTTCGGCGCGATGTAGGTGTCCCAGAACGCCGCGACGCGGCCGCGGTCCCGTCCCCCGTCCCCGACCCGGCAGGGGAGCGAGCCGACCGGGTCCTCGACCTCGCCGTCGTCAGAGAACAGCGCGAGCCAGGATGCCTTGTCGTGCCGCGCGACGAGCGCGGGCGACGCCTCCACGGTCGCGATGCGAGGGTCCGCGTCCGACGCGCCCGGATCCGCCGTCATGCCCCCCCCTGCCGGTGCAGCGCCCTGACCACGACCGCGGCCAGCGCGGTCGCAAGCTCCGCGGAGTCGTTCAGCGCGGGCGCGCGGGCGAACTCCACGCCCGCGCCCTCGGCGACCGCCCGGTACTCGACGTCCATCTCGTACAGGGTCTCGAGGTGGTCGCACACGAACGCGATCGGCACGAGGACCACGGCCGACGCGCCCTCCGCGGCCGCGGCCAGGATGGCGTCGTGCGTGTTCGGCTCCAGCCACTTCACCGGGCCGAGGCGGCTCTGGTAGCACACGGAGTGGCGGGGCATGGCGTCGCCCATCGCCTCCTCGACCGCCCGCACGGTCGCGGCGACGCGGTCGGGGTAGGGGTCGCCGTCCTCGACGTACCTCACGGGAAGGCCGTGCGCGGAGAACAGGACCACCGGCCTGCGGCGGCCCCTCAAGGTCAGGCGCGACAGGGCCGTGTCGATCGTCCCCGCCACCGCCTCGGCGTATCGTCGCTCGTCCGCCCAGTCGGGGATCGGGACCAGGCGCAGGCCGGGCACGTCGCGCGCGGCGCGCTCGACCGCCGCGAACGCGGACCCGGTCGTGGTGCCGGAGTACTGCGGGAACAGGGGGAGCAGGACCAGCTCCCTGATCCCCCCCATCCTCCGGACCCGCTCGACCGCCGCCTCGATCGACGGGTCGCTGTAGCGCATCCCGACGAGGACCGGCAGCGCGTGCCCGAGGCGCAGGAGGGCCTCCTCGAGCCTCGCGGCCTGCGCCTCCGTGTGCTTCCGGATCGGCGAGCCGCCGCCGATCCGCGCGTACTGGCGCCCGACGCGCGGCGCCCGGAACAGCGCGATCGCCGCGGCGAGCGGGATGCGGACGGCGCCGGGCATGGCCAGGATCGCGCGGTCGGACAGCATCCGCCGGATGAAGCGCCGGACGTGGCGCGTCGTGTCGGGACCGCCTGACTGGAGCACGAGGACGGCCGTGTCCGGCGAGGTCGTGGTGACCGCGAGGGCGGAGCTGTCGTCCAACTCGATCCCCGAGGCGGGCGAAGGTTCGCGCGCCTTACAACCGCCGGCCCGCCGCGTGCACCGCGTCGACCAGCGCCGTCACGTTCTCCGGCGGCGTCTGCCGGTGGATCCCGTGGCCCAGGTTGAACACGTGACCGGCCGCGGCGCGGCCGGCCGCCACGACCTCGGCCGCGCGCTCGCGCACCAGCCCGGCGGGGCCGAGGAGGGCCGCCGGGTCCAGGTTCCCCTGCACGGGCTGCGCCGGGCCGATCCGCCGGATCGCGTCGCCGAGCGACGTGCGGAAGTCCACGCCCACGACGTCCGCCCCGACCGACGCCAGGTCCTCCGCCACGCCGCCGATCCCGTTCAGGAAGTAGATCACGGGCACGCCGGGGCGCCTGACGCGCGAGACCACGGACCGCGCCGCGGGAAGCGCGAACGCGCGCCAGTCGTCGGGCGACAGCGCGCCCCCCCAGGAGTCGAACACCTGCACCGCGTTCGCGCCGGCGTCCACCTGGGCCGCGAGGTACGGCACCGTGGCGTCCGCGATCCGGGCGAGCAGGTCGCGGAACAGTCCGGGATCGTTGTACATCATGGACTTGGCATTCAGGAACTCGCGCGACCCGCCGCCCTCGATCATGTAGGTCGCGAGCGTGAACGGCGCGCCGGCGAACCCGATCAGGGCCTTGTCCGCAGGGAGCGCGGCCCTCACGCGCGACAGCGCGTCCATCACGAACCCCGTCGCGGAGTGCGGGTCGGGCTCGCGCAGGGCGGCCACGTCCTCGCGCGTCCTGACCGGCTTCGGCAGCCGCGGCTCGGGCACGAACTCGACGGTCATGCCCATTGCCTCGACCGGGATCAGGATGTCCGAAAAGATGATCGCCGCGTCGAGGTCATAGCGGCGCATCGGCTGGAGCGTGGCCTCGGCTGCCAGCTCCGGCCTGTGGCACATCGCCAGGAAGTCCGCGGTCTCGCGCAGCGCGCGGTATTCGGGGAGGTAGCGGCCGGCCTGGCGCATGACCCACACCGGGGTCGTGTCCACGGGCCGTCCGAGGCACGCGTCGATGAACCTCATCGGTCTCCGCTCCTGTCGTCGCTGCGGCGTATCGCCGTCGTCAACCGTCCGATGGTCGCGCCGCGCCTTGACTATTACCCCATCGTCTGCGATAGAACAACGGGCGGGACGCTCCCGCCGCGAGGTGAGGCCGTGCGGGCGACGCGAACGCTGGTGCGGCTCCATGTCGCGCAAGGCTATCTCGCGACGGCGCGCCGGATGCTCGACGAGCTTGCGCTCCGGAGCGGGCCGGCCGAGCTGGCTGCGATGGAGGCGCTGTGGGCGCGCGCGGCGGACGGGGCGCGGCGCGACGCGGCGGTCCGGCTGCTGGACGAGTTGCTGGCCCGGGTCCGGAAGGCCCGCCGGAAGGGGGGGCGCGGGCGCGCACGGAAGGTCGCGGAGGCGTAGTTGGGGAAGGTCAACCGGGCGAAGACGATCGCGGCCGCCCACAAGTACCTCGCGAAAGGCAACTTGAAGCGCGCTGTCCGCGAGTACGAGCGCGTGCTCAAGGACGACCCGTCCGACATCCGCACCAAGCTGAAGGTCGCGGACCTGCTGTTCCGGCTCGGCGACAAGGACCGCGCCACGGCCACCTTCGAGGAGGTCGCCCGCTTCTACGGCACCCAGGGCTTCCTGCTGAAGGCGGTCGCGGTCTACAAGCAGGTGCAGAAGCTCAAGCCCGACGACGTGGACGTCCATCTCGCCCTCGCCGGGCTGTACCAGCAGATCGGGCTGATCAGCGACGCGATCGCGCAGTACCGCCAGGCGATCGCGATCCAGGAGGGGGCCGGCCTCGCGCTCGACCGGCTCAAGACCGCCCAGAAGATGCTGGAACTGGACCCGGACAACGCGCGCCTCCACGTGATGCTCGGCGAGGACTTCTCGCGCGAGGGCATGATCGAGGAGGCGGTCCACGAGTTCCGCGCCGCCATGGAGATCCTCCACCGCCAGGAGCTGACCGAGGAGTTCGTGTCGGTCGCGGAGCGGCTGCTCTACCACCAGCCCGACGACTACGAGACCAGCAAGGTGCTGGCGGCGCACTTCATCGCGAAGCGCGACGGGCTGCGCGCGCTGACGCGGCTCCAGGTCTGCTACAAGGCCAAGCCGAACGACCCCGAGGTGCTCGACCTGCTGGCGGCCGTGTTCGAGTTCCTGGGCCAGCCGCAGAAGGCCGTGGCCGTCCTGAAGTCGCTCGCGCACGAGTACGACCGGACCGGCCTGATCCGCGACCGCGACGAGGTCTTCCAGCGCGTGCTGAAGCTGACCCCGGGCGATCGCGAGGCGAACGAGGCGCTCCAGTACGCACCGCCGATCGAGGTCCAGACCGGCTCGGAGATCGAGTTCGAGTCCACGCCGCCCGCCGGGGAGGAGATCCTGGTCGCGGACGACGAGGAGATCGGGATCGACGAGCTGGAGGAGGACACGCACCCCGAGCCCGGGTCGGGCGAGATCGAGGTCTCGCTGGACGACCTCGACCTGCCGCCGGACGCCATCCCCCGCAAGGGCGCGGGCGCGGAGGCCGAGCGGACGCTGGCGACCGGCATGCCGTCGTTCGACCACGAGCCCGTGCCGATCGAGGTCCGCGAGGTCTCCTCGCCGATCGCGATCGACTTGAACCTGGTCCCGCCGGAGTTCCAGGACGACATCCAGAACCTCGAGTTCCTGATCGACGCCGGGCTGAGCGACGAGGCGACCGACCTGCTGCGCGACATCCGCCGGCGGGCCGGGGACCTGCCGATCCTGGCCCGGTACGAGTCGCTCATCGCGTCCGGGTAGCGGAGCATCATGCGCATCGTGGCGGGCGAATGGGGAGGTCGCAGGCTCGTCGCGCCGAAGGGGCGCGGGGTGCGTCCCACGCTGGAGCGCGTGCGCGAGGCCGTGTTCGACACGCTGGGCACGCGGCCGCGGGGCGCGCGGGTGCTGGACCTGTTCGCGGGCAGCGGGGCCATGGGCTTCGAGGCGCTCTCGCGCGGGGCGGACCGCGCGACGTGGTGCGACGCCTCCGAGCGCGCGATCGCGGCGATCCGCGAGAACGCCGCGAAGCTCGCCGTGCCGCCGGCCAGGGCCGCGATCCTCCACATGCCGGCCGGCGCGGCGATCGAGCGGCTCGCCAAGGCCGGGGAATCCTTCGACATCGTGTTCGTGGACCCGCCGTGGGAGAGCGGCCTGTACGAGGAGACGCTGCTCGCGCTGTCCCTGTCGCGCATCGTCGCGCCGGGGGGGATGGTCGTGGTCGAGCACGCGGTCCGGTTCGACGTGTCGGCTGTCTTCGGGGACCTGCTCGCGGACCGCGAGCGGCGCTATGGCGACAGCGGCGTGACGTACTTCAAGAGGGGCGGGAGGTAGGGATGGGGCTGGCGGTCTACCCCGGGGG
>VGRB01000234.1 GCA_016875475.1 Deltaproteobacteria bacterium | reverse complement strand
GGGGCGATCGCGCACTGCCCGACGTCGAACATGCGGCTCGGGTCCGGGACGGCGCGGGTGCCCGAGATGCGCGACCGCGGCGTCACCGTGGGCCTGGCCGTGGACGGCAGCGCGTCGAACGACTCGTCCAGCATGCTGCGCGAGCTGACCCACTGCCTCCTCGTGCACCGCGTGGCCTGGGGCGTGGACCGCATGCCGGCGCGCGAGGTGCTCCGGCTCGCGACCCGCGGCGGCGCGAGGCTCCTGCGGCGCGAGGACGCGCTGGGGTCCATCGAGCCCGGGAAGGCCGCGGACCTCGCGGTCTTCGACCTGTCCGAGGTCGGTTTCGCCGGGGCGCTCGCCGACCCGGCCGCGGCGCCGTTCTTCTGCGGGACCATCGGCCGCGCGGACAGCGTCGTGGTGAACGGCGATATCGTCGTGCGGGGCGGGCGGCTCACGCGCATGGACGAATCCGCGATCCGGAACGCCGGAAACGCGGCGTCGGCCCGTCTGCTGGACCGGGCCCGCGCGCGGACCGGGCACGACTACACGCTGCCGCCCTCCCCTCCGCGTGGAGCGCCGGCGTGACGCCAGCCGTCCCCGCCGTCCGGCTGCACCGGCTCGAGAAGGAATTCGTGCCCTCGCTGACCCTCGGGGCGATCCTCACGCTGCGCCGGCGGCGCGAGCGCGTCCAGGCCGTGCGCGGCATCGACCTCGAAGTCCCCCCCGGGAGCATCCACGCCTTCGTCGGTCCGAACGGTGCGGGCAAGACCACGGTCCTGAAACTCGTCGCGGCGCTGCTCCAGCCGACCCGCGGCGAGGTCGAGGTGATGGGCGCCCGCACCGTCGCGGACCCGGAGCGCGTGCGGGCCGCGGTCGGATACTGCATCACCGAGAGCCGAAGCTTCTTCCTGCGCATTTCCGGTCGCGAGAACCTCCGCTTCTTCGCGACGTTGCACGGCCTCTACGGCGCCGTCCGCTCGCGGCGCGTGGACGAGGTCGTGGCCGGCCTGGAGCTGGCCGACGTGGCGGACCGGCACGTGCTCTCGTACTCCGAGGGCATGAAGCAGCGCCTCGCGCTCGCCCGGGCCCTGATCCACCACCCGCGCGTCCTGCTGCTCGACGAGATCGGGCGCGGGCTCGACCCCAGGCTGCGCGAGAAGACGTACCGGACGCTGCGCGACGACCTGGTCGGACGCGACGGCGTGACCGTGCTGATGGCCTCCCACAACATGGACGAGGTCGCCGCGCTCGCCGACCGGGTGTCGGTGATGGAAGGCGGGGTCGTCGTCGCCTCCGGGACGTATCAGGAGGTCCGCCCCCGGGTCGAGGAGGTCTTCCGTGTGCGGTGAGGGGAAGGCCCGGGTCATCCTCGCACGCGCCGCCGCTTTCGTGCGCCGCGACTTCCTGTTCCAGTGGTCCTACAAGTTCGGATTCGTCTACGAGGTCGGCTCGCTCTTCTCGACGCTGGTCACGCTGTACTTCGTCGGCCGCATGTTCGGGGGGGAGCCGCCGGCCGCCGTCGCCGGCTACGGCACGGACTACTTCACGTTCGCGCTCGTCGGCATGGTCTTCGTGGACTACATGTGGGTCTCCATGCGGACCTTCGCGCAGCACGTCCGGATGGCCCAGTTCATGGGCACGCTGGAGGCGATGCTCGTGACGCCGACGCGGCCGTTCGGCGTGGTGCTGTACTCCGCGACCTACACCTACCTGTGGACGCTCCTCAGGTCCGTGGTCTACCTGCTGCTCGGGACGAGCCTGTTCGGCGCGCGCTTCGCCGACGTGGACGTGGTCGCGGCCGCGGTGTTTTCGCTGCTGACCGTGCTCGCGTTCGCCGGGATCGGCATCGTGTCCGCGGCCATGACGCTATACCTGAAGCAGTCCGACCCGCTGACGAGCGTGATCGGCGGCGTGTCGTTCCTGTTCGCGGGGATCCTGTACCCGGTGCAGAGCCTGCCGCCGGTCCTCCAGGACGTCGCGTGGGCGCTCCCGATGACGCACGCGGTCGAGGGCCTCCGGCAGGCGGTGCTCCAGGGGCGGACCGTCGCGGACCTCTGGCCGCACGCCGCGGTGCTCGGCGCCTGGGCGGCCGTCGCCTTCCCGGTCGCGTTCCTGGTGCTGCGACGCGTCCTGCGCGGGCTGTCGCGGGAAGGCTCGTTCGGGGCGTACTGAGTTGGACACGCTCGGCGTCGATCTCGGGTCCGTCAGCGTCAAGGCCGTGGTCCTCGACCCGTCGGGGGGGATCCGCTTCGAGGCATGGCGCCGCACCCTCGGCCGTCCACTCGCCGCGGCCGCCGGGCTGCTTGCCGAGGCGGCCGCGGCGCTCGGCCCCGGCACGCCGATCGCGGGCGCGGTCGTCACCGGTTCCGGCAAGGGGCTGATCGCGCCCGGCCTCGGCGCGGGCACGATCAACGAGATCCTCGCGCACGCGACGGCCGCCTGGACGCTGCGCCCGGACGTCCGCACCGTCATCGAGATCGGCGGGCAGGACTCGAAGCTGATCCGGGTCGCGCGCGGCCCGGGCGGCGAGCCGTTCGTCGAGGACCACGCCTTCAACGACCTGTGCGCCGCGGGGACCGGCGCGTTCCTCGACCAGATGGCCGCGCGCCTCGGCGTGCCGGTCGAGGACCTCGGCCGCCTCGCGGCCGGCGACGCCCGGCCGGCGCGCATGGCCGGGCGGTGCGCCGTGTTCGCGAAGACCGACCTGATCCACCTGCGGCAGCGCGGCTGCCCCCCCGGGGAGATCGCGGCCGGGCTGTGCTTCGCGCTGGCGCGGAACTACCTCGCGAGCCTGTGCCGCGGCCGCGACCCCGAGCCGCCCGTCCTGTTCCAGGGCGGCGTCGCGTCGAACGACGGCGTGGCGCGGGCGTTCAGCGAGCTGCTGCGGCTCCGCGAGGACGGGCTGGTCCGGCCGCAAGGCCACGAGGTCATGGGCGCGCTCGGCGCGGCCCTGGCCGCGCGGGAGCGGTGGTGGACGGAGCCGCGGGCGCTGGTCGACCTGCAGCCGGGCAGCCGCGGCGTCCCCGCCGCGGAGGGTCACGCGGCGTCCTCGCCGCGTCTGGCGCCGCGCGCCGCGGACGGCGCGCGACCTGCCGCGCACGGGAGGGCGCGGCTGCTCGCGGAGGAGTGCTTCCTCGGCCTCGACGTCGGCTCCGTTTCCACCAAGGCCGTCGCCCTCGCACGCGACGCCCGCCTCCTGGCCTCGGCCTACCTTCCGACCGCCGGCCGTCCGGCGGACGCGATCCGCGACGTCCTGGCGCTGGTCGGCGCCGCCCTCCCCCCCGGGACCGGGGTCGCCCGCGCGGTCGCGACCGGCTCCGGCCGGCACCTCGCCCAGGCCCTCGCCGGGGCCGACGAGGCGGTGGACGAGATCACCGCGCAGGCGCTGTCCGCGGCGCGGCACCGGCCCGACGCGGACACGGTGTTCGAGATCGGCGGGCAGGACGCCAAGTTCATCCGGATGGAGGGGGGGCGGCCCAGGCGGTTCGAGATGAACCGGGCGTGCGCGGCCGGTACCGGCGCCTTCCTGGAGGAGCAGTGCGCCCGGCTCGGGGTGGACCCGCACGACGGGTTCGAGCGGGCCGCGCTGGCGGCCTTTGCGCCGGTGCCCCTCGGCAGCCGGTGCACCGTGTTCATGGACTCCGACCTGGTGCACCACCTCCAGCAGGGCGCGAGCACGGGCGACCTGTGCGCGGGGCTCGCGTACGCGGTGGCGCGGAACTACCTGGACCGGGTGGTCGGATCGGCGCGGATCGGCGAGCGGATCGTGATGCAGGGCGGCGTCGCGCGGAACGCGGCCGTGGTCGCGGCGATCGAATCGCTGCTCGGCCGCGAGGTCGCGGTGCACCCGTACCCGGAGACCTCCGGGGCGTGGGGCGCGGCCCTCGTGGCGATCGACGCGGCCGGCGCGGGCGCCGGTCCCTCGACGTTCCGCGGGTTCGACGGCGTGCCGGAGGTCTCCTCGACGACCTTCGAGTGTCGCGCCTGCGCGAACCTGTGCGAGGTGCAGGACGTCCGATACGGTGCGGGGCGGGCGTTCTTCGGCAGCGTCTGCGGGAGGTTCGAGCGGGGGGAGGAGCGGCCGGTCGCGGCGGAGGACGTGTTCGCCTTGCGCGAGCGGCTGCTCGGGGCGGGGACGGGATCGGAGGCGGGTACGGGCTCGATCTCGGGTACGGGGACGGGTGGGGGGTGCAGGATCGGGCTCCCGCAGGCCCTCTCCCTCGCCGAGCACCTCCCGTTCTGGACGACGTTCCTGGCCCGCCTCGGCTTCGACCCGGTCCTCTCCGGCCCGACCGATCGCGAGAAGACCGCGGTCGGGCTCGCGCGGGTGCCGGCGGAGCTGTGCCAGCCGGTGAAGGCGCTCTTCGGCCACGTCCACCACCTCGTCGCCGCCGGCGTGGACCGCGTGCTGGTCCCGCACTTGAGGATGTTCGCGCCGCGCGGCGAGTCGCGCGTCCGGTACGCGTGCCCGTACACCCAGGCCGCGCCGTACGTGGCCCGTGCGCACCTGCCTCCCGGCGTCGAGGTGCTCGCGCCCGAGTACCCGGTGCCCGGCGAGGACGCGCACTGGGCCCGCGACACCGCCCGCGCGCTCGGGGTGACCGAGGCGGCGGTCCGCGAGGCGCGGCGCGAGGCAGACGCCGCGCAGGCAGCGTTCCGGGAGGCGTGCGTCGCGGAGGGGCGGCGCCTGCTCGACAGGCTGGCAGCGGAGAGGCGGCCGGGCGCGGTGCTCATCGGGCGGCCGTACAACACCTGCGACCGGCACCTGACGCTGAACCTCGCGCGCCGGCTGCGGGCGCTCGGGATCGAGCCGATCCCCATGGGGTTCCTGCCCTTCGACGACGACCGGCTCCCGCCGTTCTGGGATCGCGTGCGCTGGGGCTTCGGCCGCGAGGAGCTGCTCGCGGCGCGCCGCGTGCGCGCGGACCGGAACCTGTCCGCCGTCGTGGTCACGAACTTCGGCTGCGGGCCGGACGCGTTCGTGGTGCAGTACCTCGAGGACGAGCTGCACGACACGCCGCACGTGGTGCTGGAGTTCGACGACCACCAGGCGGAGGCGGGTCTCCTGACGCGCCTGGAGGCGTTTGCCCGTACCGTGCGCGGCCACGCGGCGGGGCGGACCTCGCGCGCGCACCGGATCGAGCCGGGCGAGTTCGCGCGGCCGCCGCGCGATCACACCTACTACGTCCCGCGGTTCTCGGACCACGCGCTGGCCTACACCGGCGCGCTTCGGTCCGCGGGGTGCCGCGCCGTGCTCCTCCCCCCCGCCGACCGGGAGTCGTGGGAGCTGGGGCTGCGCCACGCCTACGGCCGGGAGTGCCACCCGTACATCTCGTTCCTCGGGGACGTGATCAAGGCGTCGCGGCGGCCGGGCTTCGTGCCGGCGGAGGCGTGCTTCTACGGGCCGTCGTACTTCGGACCGTGCCTGCTGCCGCAGTACATGGTCGCGATGCGGCTGGTGCTGGACCGGGTCGGGCTCGAGGACGTGGCCGTGGTCAACATCGCGGACCCGCCGACCATGGCCGGGCTCGGCAAGGGCTACATCCTGCGCCTGATGTTCGGGATGTACGCGATCGACCGCCTGTTCAAGTGGAAGACCGAGGTCGAGCCGTACGCGGCGGATCCCGAGGGCTTCGCGGCACGCTACGCCTGGTCGCGGGCCGCGATCGAGGACGGGCTCGCGCGGGGCGGATTCCGCCGCGCGGTGCGCGAGGCGGTGCGGCGCATGTCCGCGGAGCCGCTGCGGCCGGACGCCGGGACCCGGCCCGCGGTCGGGGTGATCGGCGACCAGTACACGCGCGTGAACGGGCACGCGAACGACGGCCTGTACCGCCGGCTGCGCGAGGCCGGGTTCGAGGTCTGGGCCGCGGCGAGCCTGATCGACGTCTCGTTCCTCGGCGCCGAGCAGCTCCACGTCGAGCTGGCGCGGCGCGGGAAGCCGCTGGCGTCGGTCGCGGCGCGCGCGGCCGTGCCCGCGGTGGCGGCGGTGCGGGCGTCGATCGATCGGCTGTTCCCGCCCGGGCTGCGGACCCCGCAGGAGCGCCCGTTCCGCGACGTCCGCCGGGCCGCGGACCGGTGGGCGAGCTACTGGATCGACAAGGCCCTGTCCGCCAACCTCGCGCGGGTCGAGGAGCTGCACGCGGCGGGCGCGGCCGGCGTGGTGAACGCGATGTGCCACGGCTGCATGCTCGGAAACGTCACGTCCGCGCTGCTGCCCGCGATGCGTTCGGCGACCCCGGGGCTGTCCTCGTGCACCCTCATCTACGAGGGCCTCGAGTCCACCCACAACGCGAACCGGCTGGAGGCGTTCGCCGAACGGCTCGTACGGTCGCGCCGTCCGGGATAGAATCGCTCCCGATGAGGTCACGCACCCCGCCCGCGCAGAGGCTCCTGACCCTGGTGGCCGTCCTGCTGGACGCCCGCCGGCCCCTGACGTTCGCGGACATCCAGGGCCTGATGGACGGCGAATACGGGGTCCCGCCGGACCCGGACCGCGAGGCGGACGAGGCCGCGCGGCGGGCGTTCGACTCGGTGCGGCGGAAGTTCGAGCGGGACAAGGCCCTGCTCGCGGAGGCGGGCATTCGCATCCGCTGGGCCGGGAGCGACGAGGACGAGCCGGAGACGCGGGGCTACCTGCTCGACCCGGCGGACATGCGGATGGCCGACGTGCGGCTGGAGCCGGCGGAATTGCGGGTGCTGCTGGCCGCGGCGTCGCTGGCGGGGGGGATCGACGACTTCCCGCTGCGCGAGGACCTGCGCCTCGCGCTGGCCAAGGTGCAGGCCGCGTGCGCGGGCATCGACACGGGCCGGGGCGACGACCCGCTGGCCGCGGGCTGGCACTTCCACCACGGGCACGCGGTCAGGGGCCCCGCGACCGCCGAGGCGCTGGAGCTTCTCGGCGATGCGGTCGTGAACCGGACGCGGGTCCGGATGACCTATCGCACGGGGCGCGGCGAGGTCACGGAGCGCGAGGTCCGGCCTTACGGGCTCTGGCTGCGGCACGGGGTGTGGTCGGTGGTCGCCTGGTGCGGGCTGCGCGAGGCGGTTCGCGTGTTCGACGTCCACCGGGTCGTGTCCGCGGAGGCGGCGTCCGGCCCCGGGGCCTTCGACGTGCCGGAGGACTTCGACCTCGCCGCGTGGAGCAGCCGCGAGCCGTGGGAGCTGGACGTGCACCCGCCGATCGAGGTGCGGCTCCGGCTCGACCGCGCCGTGGCCGGGCTCGCGGACGCGATTTTCGGGACCGGGCGGCGCACCGGCACTGGTCCGGACGGCGTCGTGGACCTGGTGGTGCGGGCGACGAACCTCGACCCGCTGATCGGGCTCGTCCTGTCGCTCTGGGGCCGCGCGCGCGTCCTCGGTCCGCCCGAGGCAGCGGGCCGGCTGGCCGAGCGCGTGGCGTCCCTGGCCGCGGCGCACGGCGGGGGGGCGCCATGACGCCGGCCGCGCGCGAGCTTGCGCGTCTCCAGCTCCTCGTCGCGACGCTGTACCGGCACGGGGCCATGCGCGTGGAGGACCTCGCGTCGCGACTGTCGATGACCCGGGGCGAGGTCCTGGCGGCGGTGGACCGGCTCCAGCTCGTTCACGGGGGGGACGACAGCCCGGCAGGGTACGTGGACATCGACGTGGACGCGACGGGAATGGTCGAGATGACCCCCGGCCTCGACCAGGGGCTGGGCCGCCGCCCGCTGCCGCTGACCCAGGGCGAGTACACCGCGCTGTGCGCGGCCGTGCGCGCGGCGGCCGCGGGCCCGCTCGCGGCGCTTGCGACGGAGGCGGACGCGGTGCTGGCCAGGCTGGAACAGGCCCAGTCGCCCGCGGTCCGGGACCGGGTGCGCCGGCACCGCGAGCGCGTGGCGATCGGCGCGGACAACCGGCCCGCCGACCCGGTCTGGCGGACCGTGCGTGCGTGCCTGGAGCGCGGCGAGGAGGTCGAGCTGGAGTACCTGGCCGCGTCGAGCGACGAGGTGACCCGGAGGACGGTGCGGCCGATCGAGGTCGGGGGCCGTAACGGGTTCTGGTACCTCGTGGCCTGGTGCGGCCTGCGCGGCGCCGAGCGGCCGTTCCGGCTCGACCGCGTGGTGTCGGCGCGGCCGACCGGCCGCCGGTTCGCGCGCGGGCCCGCCCGGACGCGGGACGTGGGCGCGCCGCCCGGGTCGCGGATGGCGACGGTGCGGTTCGATCGGGACCTGGCGGGGTGGGTGCGCGAGCGCCATCCTCCCGAGCGCGTGCGCGACCTCGCGGACGGCTCGGTCGAGGTTCGCGTGCCGTTCGCGTCCGCCGTGTGGATCGCGGGCTTCGTCGTGTCGCACGCGGGCCGTGCCGTGGTCGTGGACCCGCCCGACCTCCGCGACGAGGTGCGGCGGCGGCTCCTGGCCGCATTCGGGGCGCCGGAAGGCGATGGAGGCACGCCTTGAGCACGGACGAGGCCCGGTTCTGCCCGAGGTGCGGCACGGCCCTGGCACCCCGCGAGACCGGGGGCCGCACGTATCCCGCCTGCCCGGCCGAGGGCTGCGGGTTCGTCCACTGGGGCAACCCCACGCCGGTCGTGGCGGCGATCGTGGAACTGGATGGCGAGGTGGTCCTCGTCAGGAACCACGGCTGGCCGGAGACGTGGCACGGGCTGGTCAGCGGCTTCCTGGAGCGCGAGGAGG
>VGRB01000233.1 GCA_016875475.1 Deltaproteobacteria bacterium | reverse complement strand
AGCGCGATCTCGGTGATGACCCCGAGCGTGCCCTCCGAGCCGACGAACAGGTCCTTCAGGTCGAAGCCCGCGCTCGTCTTCGGCACCCGGCTCCCGACCCGGACCACCTGCGCGTTCCCGGTCACGACCTCGAGCCCGCGCACCCAGCGGCGCGTCCCGCCGTGCCGCAGCGAGTAGATCCCGCTCGCGTCGGTCGCGACCATGCCGCCGATCGTGGCGACGTCGCCCGACCCGCCGGGTGAAGGCGGGAAGCAGAGTCCCGACGGCCGGAGCTGCCGGTTCAGTCGGTCGTGGACCACCCCGGGCTGCACCAGCGCGAGCCGCTCCTCCGCGGACACCGCGTGGACCCGGTCCATCCGGCCGAACTCCAGCACGATCGCGCCGGGCGCCGGGATCGAGCTGCCCTCGAGGCTGCTCCCGCCGCCGCGCGGCGTCACCGGGATGCCGTTTTCCGCCGCGACCCGCACGATCGCGACGACCTCCGCGGTGCTCTGCGGGCGGCAGACGCACACCGGCATGACGGGCGGCAGGTCCGACTCGTCCCTCGACGCCGCGGCCAGGTCGGCCGGGGCGACGGACACCCCGCCGGGGGGAATGAGGTTCCGAAGGATCCGGATCAGTGCATCGCGGTCCACGTGTCAGGTCCCTCCGCTGCGCACGATCCCATGACGTCGCGGCGCAGTCAACGGCGCCGTTGACACCCCCGCGCCCCGTCGTTACAGTCGGACCATGCGCGTCCAGGTTATCAAGGCTCAGGGAGGGTCGCGATGAAGACGCACGAGGTCCGGGTCCATCCGTCCAAGGCCGACCTGCCCAGGGAGCGACAGCTCGCGTGGCTGCTGGCCGACCTCGCCGCGGACCCCGTCGCGCCGGACGCGGACGTGGTCGAGATGATCGGCAACCGCATCATCGACAACGCGGCGGTCGCGCTCGCCTCGCTCGATCGCGGCCCGGTGGCCGTCGCCCGCGCGCAGGCCCTGGCGCACCCCCGGCCGGGCGGGGCGCCGCTGTTCGGCCTCCCGGCGGACCGGCTCGTCGACTGCGAGTGGGCCGCGTACGCGAACGGCGTCGCGGTGCGCGAGCTGGACTTCCACGACACCTTCCTGGCCGCCGAGTATTCGCACCCGGGCGACAACATCCCGCCGATCCTGGCCGTGGGCCAGCAGACCGGCAGGGGGGGGGCGGACCTCGTCCGCGCGGTCGCGGCCGCCTACGAGGTCCAGATCGACCTGTCCAAGGCGATCTCGCTCCACCGGTACAAGAAGGACCACGTCGGCCACCTCGCCGCCTCCGCCGCGGCCGGGGTCGGCGCGCTCATGGGCCTCGACGCGTTCCCCGCGTGGCAGGCGATCCAGCAGGCCGTGCACGTGGGCTTCTCCACGCGCCAGCTTCGCAAGGGGACCATCTCGTCGTGGAAGGCGTATGCGCCCGCATGGACCGGGAAGCAGGCGATCGAGGCCGTGGACCGGGCCATGCGCGGCGAGACGTCCCCTTCCCCGATCTACGAGGGCGAGGACGGCGTCATCGCGTGGATGCTCGGCGGCCCGGACGACGCCTACCGCGTCGCGCTGCCCGAGCGCGGCGAGCCGCGGCGCGCCATCCTCGAGTCCTACACCAAGGAGCACTCGGCCGAGTACCAGGCGCAGGCGGTCATCGACCTCGCGTTCCGGATGCGCGACCGCGTGCTCCCGCGCGCCGGCGACGTCGAGGCGATCGTGCTCCGCACCAGCCACCACACGCACAACGTGATCGGGTCGGGGTCGGGCGACCCGCAGAAGTACGACCCCGGCGCCACCCGCGAGACCCTCGATCACTCGGTCATGTACATCTTCACGGTCGCGCTCCAGGACGGCCGCTGGCACCACGTCGACAGCTACAGGCCAGAGCGCGCCGCCCGCCCGGACACGGTCGCGCTCTGGCGGAAGATGACGACGGCCGAGGATCCGGAGTGGACCCGCCGCTATCTCGACCCCGACGCCTCGAAGAAGGCCTTCGGCGGGCGCGTGGAGGTCCGCTTCCGGGACGGCTCGGTCATCGCCGACGAGGTGGCCGTCGCGAACGCGCACCCGAACGGCGCGCACCCCTTCCGGCGGCCGGACTACGTCAGGAAGCTCGATTCGCTGACCGGCGGTCTCGTGCCCCGCGAGGGGACGAGGCGGACCGGTTCCTGTCGCTCGTGGACCGCCTGCCCGCGCTCGACGCCGCGGGCGTCCGCGACCTGAACCTGCGCGTGCCCCCGGACCGGGTCCGGACGGCCGCGAGCGGCCAGGGGGGGATCTTCTGATGGACAAGACCGACACCGCCGCCCGCACGACCGCCGCCACCACCGCCGACGCCGCCGCGACCGTGCCGCCCCAGGCCAAGCGCGCGGCCCTCCGCGCGGCCCTGAGCGAGCGCCGTCTCCTCCGGTTCCCGGGCGCGTTCTCGCCGTTCGTGGCCATGCTCGCCGAGCAGGCTGGGTTCGACGGCGTCTATGTCTCGGGGGCGGGGATCGCGAACGACCTCGGCCTCCCCGACATCGGCCTGACCACCCTGTCCGAGGTCGCCGCGCGCGGCGGCGCAGTCGCGGCCCGCACCCGGCTCCCCGCGATCATCGACGCGGACACCGGGTTCGGCGAACCCCTGAACGTCGCGCGCACGGTCCGGGAGCTGACCGCCGCCGGGCTCGCCGGCATGCACCTCGAGGACCAGGAAAACCCCAAGCGCTGCGGGGGGGTCGCTGGTCCCGGCCGAGGTCATGGTCCGCAAGGTGGCGGCCGCGGTCCGCGCGCGCCCGGACCCCGACTTCCTCGTCATCGCGCGCACGGACGCCCGCGCAGCCGAGGGCCTGCCCGCGGCCATCGAGCGCGCGAAGGCCTACGTCGACGCCGGCGCCGACGCGATCTTCCCCGAGGCGCTCGCGTCCGAGGCCGAGTTCGAGGCGTTCCGCAAGGCGATCCCGGTCCCGCTGATGGCGAACATGACCGAGTTCGGGAAGTCCCCCCTCCTGCCCGCCGACCGCCTGGGCGACCTCGGCTACGAGATCGTCATCTGGCCGATGACCGCGTTCCGCATCGCGATGAAGGCCGTCGAGGACGCCTTCCGCGAGATCGCTGCGTCCGGGACGCAGGCCGGGCTGATGGACCGGATGCAGACCCGGGCGCGGCTGTACGAGGTGCTCGGGTACGACGCGTACGCGCGTTTCGACAGCGGGGTCTTCGGCGCGGGCCGCCGGGACTCCGGAAGGGGTGAGCCATGGTGACCGAATCCAGGCAGGGTCCGGAGATCAAGCGGGGGCTCGACGGCGTGGCCCCGTGGACGAATCCGCCGTGTCCAAGGTGATGCCGGAGACGAACTCGCTGACGTATCGCGGCTACGCGGTGCAGGACCTCGCGGAACGCTGCTCGTTCGAGGAGGTAGCCTGGCTGCTGTGGTACGGCGATCTGCCGACGCGCGCTCAGCTCGCGGCGTTCATCGGCGAGGAGCGGGCGCGGCGGCGCCTGTCCGCCGACCTCATGGCGCTCGTCCGGCTGTTCCCGCGCGGCGCGCACCCCATGGACGCGATCCGGACCGGCGTGAGCTTCCTCGGCATGGAGGACCCGGACACCTGGGCCGCGGACGGCGTCGCGAACCTCCGCAAGGGCCTCGACATGCTCGCCAAGGCGCCCGCGATCGTCGCGGCGGCCCACCGCCTCCGGCGCGGCCAGGAGCCGATCGCGCCGCGGGACGACCTCGGCTTCTCCGCGAACTTCTTCCACATGGTGTTCGGCGGCGTGCCCGCGCCCGAGATCGTCAAGGCGTTCGACGTCTCGCTGATCCTGTACGGGGGGAGCACGGGTTCAACGCCTCCACGTTCACCGCGCGCGTGGTCACGTCCACGATGTCCGACCTCCACGGCGCGGTCGTGGCCGCGATCGCGTCGTTGAAGGGGCCGCTGCACGGCGGCGCGAACGAGGCGGTGATGGAGACGCTCGCCGAGATCGGCTCGATCGAGCGCGTCCGGCCGTGGCTCGACGAGGCGCTCGCGACCGGCAAGAAGATCATGGGGTTCGGGCACCGCGTGTACCGGACCGGCGACTCGCGCGTGCCGGCCATGAAGAAGTGGGGCCTCGAGGTCGCGCGCGCCGTGGGCGACCGCAGGCTGTACGCGATCGCGGACGAGCTGCAGGCGGCGATGCTGGAGCGCAAGAACATCCACCCGAACCTCGACTTCCCGTCCGGCCCCGCCTACCACCTGATGGGCTTCGAGTCTGACCTCTTCACGCCGATCTTCGCCATGTCGCGGATCACCGGGTGGGTCGCCCACGTGGTCGAGCAGGCCGCGGCCAACCGCCTGATCCGCCCGCTGTCCGCGTACACCGGCCCGGCGCAGCGCGAGGTCGTCCCGCTCGACGCGCGCGGTTGACGGAACCCCGGGAATCGTCCATCGTTGCGCCCGACCGGCCTCGACGGGAGGGTCCGCCTGTCCGCGAAGGGACGAAGGAGGGCGAAGGAGGAGGCGACGCACCCCGCGGCCGCCTCGGCGGGGACGCGCCATGCGGGGATCGGCCTGCTCGTGGGCGCGCTCGGCGTGGTCTATGGCGACATCGGCACGTCGCCCCTGTACGCGATCAACGAGATATTCTTCGGGCACCACCACCTCGCGCCCACGGCCCCGCACGTCCTCGGCGCCGCCTCCCTGGTCTTCTGGTCCCTGGTGCTCGTGGTCACGGTCAAGTACGTCTTCCTGATCCTGCGCGCCGACAACCACGGCGAGGGCGGCGACTTCGCCCTGCTCGGACTGCTCTCCCGGCGCGATCCCGGCGCCGACGGCCGGCCCGCCCAGCCCGCCGGGTGGGTCCTGATCGCCGTCCTGATCGGGGCGTGCCTGCTGTACGGCGACGGCATGATCACTCCCGCGATCTCGGTCCTCTCCGCCGTCGAGGGCCTCGCCATCGCGGCCCCGGGCACGGACCGCATGGTGGTGCCGGTGACGCTGGCCATCCTGGCTGGCCTCTTCGCGATCCAGAGCCGCGGCACGCATCGCATCGGGTTCCTCTTCGGCCCGGTCATGGCCGTCTGGTTCGTCACGATCGCCGCGCTCGGGACGTGGCGGATCGCCCAGACGCCGGAGGTGCTCGCGGCGATCAACCCGTGGCATGCCGTGGAGCTGATCCGCGAGACGGGCTGGCGCGTCGCGTGGGTGCTGGGCGCGGTCGTGCTCTGCGTCACCGGCGTCGAGGCCCTCTACGCGGACATGGGCCATTTCGGCCGGACTTCGATCACGCGGTCGTGGCTGTTCATCGTCCCCTGCCGTGCCTCCTGCTGAACTACTTCGGCCAGGGCGCCTACCTGCTCGGCGGCAACGAGGTCCCCCGCGAGAACGTCTTCTACGCCCTCGCCCCGGACTGGGGGCGCATCCCCCTGCTGATCCTGGCCACCTTCGCCACGATCGTCGCCAGCCAGGCCCTGATCTCCGGTGCGTTCTCGCTGACGCAGCAGGCCGTGGCCCTCGGTCTCTTCCCGCGCGTCAAGATCGTCCACACGAACCCCGCCATCCCGGGACAGATCTACATGCCGTTCATCAACTTCGCCCTGTTCGCGGGATGCGTCTGGCTCGTGCTCGCGTTCCGATCGTCCTCCGACCTCGCCGCCGCCTACGGCATCGCCGTCTCCTGCGCCATGGTGGTGACGACGCTCGTCTTCACCGTGGTCGCGCGCCGCGTCTGGGGCTGGCGGCGCCGCTGGCTGTATCCCGCCATCGCACTGATCCTTTTCGTGGACGGCGCCTTCCTGGGCGCGAACCTCCTGAAGTTCACGAGCGGCGGATACGTCCCCGTCGTGATCGGATTCGCCATCTTCGCGATGATGGACACGTGGCGATGGGGCCGTCAGTGGATCGGGATCGCCTACCAGCGGCGCGGGGGCGCGTCGCCGCTCACGCTCGCCGAGGTCCTGGAGAACCGCGCGAAGTCCTTCGACCCCGGCCAGTCCACGTCGCTCGTCGTGATGGCGTCGCGCCCGGTGACGCGCGTCGAGGACACGCTCCCCCCCGTGTTCGCGGTCCACTACCGCAACTGGAAGCGCGTCCCGAAGCACATCGTGTTCTTCTCGGTCATCCAGGTCGGCGCGCCCTTCGTGGACGACGAGGAGCGATACAAGGTGATCACGCTCAGCCACGACGAGGCCGGGACCGTCGTCTCCGTGCTCGCGTACTTCGGCTACATGGAGCAGCCGAACGTCCGCAAGACGCTGGCCGAGCTGAAGTCCCGCCACCAGTTGAAGATCCCCCAGGAATCGCGCAAGTGGCTGATCCTGCTGGGCGCCGAGCGTTTCGTGACGCGCGGCAGGAACCCGCTGGAACAGCTCCGCATCTCGCTGTTCAGCCGCATGAACCGCCTCGCGAAGCCGGTCACGGACTACTTCGGGCTCGAGACCGACATGGGCGTCACGATCGAGACGATCAACGTCTGAGGAGGCCTCCCGTGGCGCGCGCCCCGGTCGCGGTGATGGTCGCCTCGGCCGCGGTCCTCGCCGCCTGCGGCACCCTCGCCCCGGAGCGGCGCGCCTGGCTCGCGGACCTCGTCGCGCTCGAGACGGCCGCGGCCACCGGCCGCCCGGCCGAGGCCCTGGCCCTGGCGTCCGACCTGCTCGCGCGAACCCCCGGCGACGCGGACCGCTGCCCCGTGCTCCTTGCCCGCGCCCGCGCGCTCGGATCAGCCTGCCGCCCGCTCGACGCCTGCCGCCCGCTCGACGCCGTGCAGGCCTACGACGAGGTCCGCGCCGCGTGCGGCGACCTCCCGGAGACCTCCGCCCACGGCCTGATGGACCTCGCCGTGCTGGTGCGCGCGCGCGCCCCGGACCCGCGTGCGGCCCTCCCGATCCTGCGCGCCGTGGTCATGCGATTCCCCGACGCTCCGGTGGCGAAGCGCGCGGTCGTCCGGATCGAGGACGCGGTCTCGCGCACCTCCGGCGCCGCGGCGCTGGTCGAGGAGCTTCGCCTCCTGTACGCCAAGGTCGCGCGGTCCGAGGTCGGCCCGTACGGGGCCCGTACATGCTGTTCGAGGCGGCGCGCGTGACCGCCGCGGAAGGGCAGGGCGGGGACGCCGACGCCGCGCGGCGTCAGGCATGGCGGGCGCTGGCGATCCTCGACGTCCTGATCCGCGAGCACCCGGACAGCGCCTTCACGGACGACGCCCTCCTGGAGTCCGCGGCGATCGCCACCCGGCTCGGCCGCCACTGGGACGCGGTCCGGTTCTACAAGGCGATCCTCGCGGAACGCGAGACTTCCTGGTTCTTCGGCAGCTATGATACCCCGGTGATCCGCGCCGCGGCCGCGGCCCTGCCCGGGGCGACCGCACGCGCCGAATCCGCCGGGGAGTAGCCCACGTGAGACCTCCGATCGCCCGCCTGACCCTGGTCGTTCCCGTGCTCGTCGCCGCGTGCTCGGGCGACGGGGGCGGCGCCGCGCCCGCGGACGCGGCCGGCGACGCGGCGACCGACGGCCTCGGAGACGAGGCCGGCGCCCTCGACGTCGCAGAGGCGACCGACGCGCCGGGCGATCCCGGCCCGGAGGGGCCGCACCCGACGCGCCGGCCGAGGCGCCCGCCGACCTGCCCCCCGAAATACCCCCCGGCTTCCCGCCCGGCGCGCCGTGCACGGAGCACGCCCAGTGCGGCTACGGACTGTGCGCCGAGACGCCGGACGGCCTCCGGTGCGTCCGGACCTGCGTGGCCGGCGACTGCGGGCCCGGGTTCGAGTGCGTGGTGAACCCTCGCGAGCCCGGCATCGTGTTCGTCTGCGTGCACCGCGCGCCGCGGGAGTGCCGGCCGTGCGCGGCGGCCGAGGACTGCCGGGCCGAGATCGTCCCCGCGCCGGTGGCGTGCGCCCCGATCGACGGCTTCTGGTGGTGCGTGCGCGCCTGCAACAACGGATCGGACTGCGACAAGCACGAGGATTGCGTGGACGACGGGAGATGCACCGCCGGCGGCGCGTGCGCGTGCCGGGTCCCGGAGGCCCTCGAGTCCGAACGCGCGGGCACCTGCGTGGTCACGAAGGAGGACGGGGGCGAGTGCTTCGGCGAGTTCCGGTGCGTGGACGGCGGGGTCGGGCCGTGCGTGGTCCCGGGGGGGTGCACGTGAAGGCGCCGCGGGCGACGCTTGCCTCGTTGCCGCTCGCGGTCCTCGCGGTTGCCTGCGGCCGGGGGGCCGGGCCCGCGGCCCCGCCGGACGTCCCCGCCCCCTCGGACGTCGCGGCGGACGGCGACGGCTTCGGGCCGGACGGGTCGCCGCACGGAGGCGCGATCGCGCTCGACCCGGTCGCGGAGGCGTGGGCCGCGTCGATCGCGGCGCGGCCGGACGGGGGGACCGTGGCGGCGTGGGTCACGCCCCGCGACGCCGCGGGCGGCACGACGATCGTGGCCCGCTCGTTCGCGGCGGACGACACGCCCGGCCCGGCGTTCGTGTGTGGGCTCGGTCGTATTCGACCGCGCCGGCACCCGCCGGCAACGAGTCGCTCATGAACGTCCACGAAGGCGGCACGCACGACGCGCCCGCCGCGACCGCCCGGGACGGCGGCACCGTGGTAGCATGGCACGCATCGGGTTCGGTGCCGGGGGTCTTCTTCCGCTTCACGGGAGGTGGCCGATGAAGGGGCTGCTGGGCGCGACCGCCGCGGCGCTGCTGCTGCTGGCCGCAGGGTGCCTGTCTTCCGAGCGCCGGACCGGGACGACCTCGGACCCCGGGGGCAAGGACC
>VGRB01000232.1 GCA_016875475.1 Deltaproteobacteria bacterium | reverse complement strand
GATGCTCTCCGAGAACAGCACCTCGTCGGGCGGCAGCTCCTTGCGAACCACGTTGCGCGCGACCTTCACGCTCGGGACGCCGTCCTCCACGAAGATGATGAAGCCCTTGGACGCGCCGGTGAGCGCGAGGGTCTCGTCGAGCAGCAGCGCGAGCGCGCGGTCGAGGTCGCGCGCCTCCATCAGCCTGCGCGAGAACGTGCCGAGGGTCTCCAGCTGCTGCATGGCGGCCTTCTCGCCGCCGCTCTTCGGGTCGAGCCGGAGGTCGTCCGGGGCATACAGCAGCGTGACCGCGCCCAGGCGCAGCACGTCGAACGGCTCGAGCGTCGCCTTCTTCACCTTGCGGCCGTTGACCAGCACCTCGGCGTCGCGGTCGAGCGGGAGCACGTGGTGCACGCTCCCCTCGTGGACGACCTCGGCGTGGAGCGGCTTGACGCCGGCGCCGGAGATCGGGACGTCGCAGGTCTCGTCCGACCCGACCGTCGTCGTGGCGCGGAACAGCGGGTGGCGGGCCGGCAGGTCGGCGCCGCGGAACACGAGGAGCTGAGCCATCAGTACCTCACGCACATCGAGACGGGAGACCCGGGTGCGGCGGGCCCATCGCCCGGGCCCCTGGCCGGCGGGCACGGGACCACCTGGAACGTCGTGTCCTCGGGCCGGAAGCGCACCGCGGAATCGATGACCCCCCAGACGACGAGCGCGGCGAGCGCGCCGAGCCCGACGTACTGGACGTAGCGCAGGTCGCGGGCGCGCGCCGCGTCGGCCGGCGAGTACATGCCGTCGGATCCGCGCAGCGCCTCGGTGCCGAGGAAGCCGCCGATGTTCATGCCGAGCGCCAGGAGCTGGCCCGACAGGAACAGCCCGCCCTTCACGGGCTCCCCGTTCTGGAACTGCCCGATCCCCAGGGGCATGAACGACGCGACGCGCGACCGCCGGACGACCGTGGCCTCCTGGCGCTCGCAGCGCGCGGGCTCGGGCGCCTTCCTCGGCGGATCGAGGCTGATGACCTTCAGCTCGGCGAGCCGGCGGCGCAGCGCCTCGAACCGCTCGATCAGCGGGGCGGGGTAGTAGAAGGGGTCCAGCCGGTGGAGCGGCGCGAGCACGAGGAGCGCGGTGAACTCCTCCTCCATGCGCTTCTCGTCGCCCAGGAAGAAGTGGCTCGCGCCGAGGTACTCGCGGGCGCGGATGACCAGGTCCGGGCTGCCCAGGCGGACATCCGGGTAGAGCAGGTCCCCGAGCCGTTTGGCCGCGCCGCGATAGTCCTGGAAACGGAAGGTGTTTTCGGCCGCCTGCATCTCCTCCTCGGGCGTGCCGGGCGCCGCGGCGGCCGTGCGGGGACCCGCGAGGAGCGCGATCACGAGGATGGCAGCGCCGTGCCGCACCGGGTCCGTGCTCCGCAGCGACGCCAGGAAGTATAGCACCGGCCCGGCCGGCCTCCCGGAGGAGGAACGGGCGGGCACGGGTACGGGCACGGGTACGGGCACGGGCGCGCGTTCGGGCACGGGGCCCCGCGGCAACCACGCAGAATCCCTTTCGGGAGACCCCGTACCGTTCCCCCGCCGGTTGCCACCAGACGCGACCCGGGGTACCCTCTGCCCACGAGGGCTGCCGGAGGTGGTCATGACCTGGTGGATCTGGCTGGTCGTGGGCGTGGGGCTGCTGCTGCTCGAGGTCCTGACGGCCGGCCTGTTCTTCTTCCTGTTCCTGGGGGCGGGCGCGCTCGTCGTGGGCGCGCTGCTCGCGCTCGGGGTCGAGTTCCCGCTCTGGGCGCAGATCGGGCTGTTCTCGGTCCTGTCGGTCGTGGCGATGGTCGCGTTCCGCCAGCGGCTGCGCGCGCGCGTGATGGGGCGCGGCCAGGACGGGCCGGAAGTCGATTCGCTGGTCGGCGAGGCGGGCGCGGCCGTCGAGGACCTGCCCCCGGGGGGGATCGGGAAGGTGGAGCTGCGCGGGTCGCTGTGGAACGCCAGGAACGACGGGGACGCGGTCCTGGCCAAGGGCAGCCGCTGCCGCGTCGCCGGGGTGGAAGGGCTCACTGTGCGCGTGAGGGCGGACGGGTCGTAGGGCGGGCGTACCCACGCCCGCCGGAGGGAGGAAGGCATGGAAGCGTTGATCGTCTTCGGGGTGATCGGGCTGTTCGTGATCATCGTGATCGCGAAGACCGCGGTCGTCGTGCCGCAGCAGAACGCCTTCGTGGTGGAGCGGCTCGGACGCTACCACCTGACGCTCGGCGCGGGGTTCCACATCCTCGCGCCGTTCGTGGACAAGATCCGCTACCGGCACTCGCTGAAGGAGGTGGCCATCCCGGTGCAGGAGCAGGTCTGCATCACGCGCGACAACGTGCAGGTCGCGGTGGACGGGATCGTCTACCTGAAGGTGATGAACCCCGAGCGGGCGTCCTACGGCATCCACGACTACGTCTATGCGCTGACGCAGCTCGCGCAGACGACCCTGCGAAGCGAGATCGGCAAGATCGAGCTGGACCGGACGTTCGAGGAGCGCATGCACATCAACGCCCAGGTCGTCAGCGAGCTGGACAAGGCGTCCGAGCCGTGGGGCGTCAAGGTGCTCCGCTACGAGATCCAGAACATCGCGCCGCCTCGCGACGTGCTCGCCGCGATGGAGAAGCAGATGCGCGCGGAGCGGGAGAAGCGCGCCACGATCCTGAACTCCGAGGGCGAGCGGGAGTCCGCGATCAACGTGGCAGAGGGCCACAAGCAGCAGGTGATCAAGGAGTCCGAGGCGCGCAAGCAGCAGCAGATCAACGAGGCCGAGGGCCAGGCGGCCGCGATCATGGCCGTCGCGACCGCGACCGCGGAGGGGCTCCGGAAGGTCGCCGAGGCGCTCCAGGTGCGCGGCGGCGCCGAGGCCATGCAGCTCCGCGTGGCCGAGCAGTACGTGACGCAGTTCGGGAACCTCGCCAGGGAGGGCACCGCGATCGTGGTCCCGGCCAACGTCACCGACCTCGCGTCGATGATCGGGATGGCGACGACGTTCCTGAAGAAGCCCGGAGCGTAGGCCGTGTGCACGCCCCCCTGCGCGCCCGTCCCGTTCGCTTCGGGCGGGCCGCGGGCGGCTTGAACGCCCGCGGCCCGAGTGCGCGCAGGGGGCGGGCTCGGGCTCGTGTGCGGGGACGGACGGGGATAGGGCGTGAAGGAGGATTCGAACTGGGACATCCGGGACGAGGCGTCGTTCCGGGAGGCCCTGGAGGCCGCGCAGGAGGCGCGCAAGCGCGTCGAGGACCACGACCCCCAGACGCACCAGCACGGCGTGCGGGTGTCGCAGTGGGCGCTGCTGATGGCGGGGCGGCTGCCGAGCTTCACGCTCCGGCGGCGGCGCCGGCTTGAGATCTCGGCACTGCTGCACGATTACGGCAAGCTGATGATCCCGTCGTCGATCCTGAACAAGCCCGGTCCGCTCGAGGAGCACGAATGGGCCCTCGTGCGGCACCACCCGCAGGTCGGGGCGCTGTCGGCCCCGGTCAACCCGGAGTTCGTGGAGAAGGGCGCGATCCTGTGGCACCACAAGGCCTGGGACGGCGGCGGCTACCCGGCGGGCGGGCCGTCCGGGCAGGGCATCCCGATCGAGGCCCGGATCACGGCGGTCGCGGACGTGTTCGACGCGATCACGTCGAAGCGGTCCTACCACCCGGAAGGACAGGGGGTCGCGCCGTCGCAGGCGGTCGGCGTGCTGCGCGAGCTGGCCGGCTCGGTCCTCGACCCGACCCTGGTCGCGCTGTTCGAGTCCATCTGCGTCGAGACCGCCGGCGAGATCGGCGGGAAGGCGGCCGGCATCCCGACGCTGTCGATCCAGTGGGTGATCGCGGGCGAGGTGGCGCGGGCGCGCAAGTACCTCGAACGCGAACTGGGGCCGTTCGACACGGACGACCCGCTGGTGGGGGAGCCGCCGCCGCCCTGGCTCGTGGACAGGATCGTCGGGAAGATGGTGCGCGCGAACCTGGACGCCGACTCGGCCCGCAACGTCGTGCTGTACGTGCTCCGGCAGCCGCTGGAGGAGACGTTCCGCCAGGAGGACCTCGCGATGGACGACTCGGACGTCTCCGAGGCGGTCCGGCGCGCCGGCAACCACGACGAGGCGATGATCCACGTCCGCTCGGACCATCCGCGCCTGCCGTACATGAGCGTCGTGGTGTTCTCGGGCCGACTCTGGCTCTGCGTCGGCGAGAAGTCCGGCGACCGGACGGCCGTGTCCCTGATCCGCTAGTGGTCCCGCACTCACCGGTGGAAAGGAAGAAACAGGCGGGGCGCGCTGTTACAATGGCGCCACCCCGGAGCCGGGAGACCGTGGATGGTGCGTTCCAGGGTTCCGCTCGTGGTCACCCTCGTCCTGGTCGCCGTCCCGCGTCCGGGGGAGGCGGAGGAGGGACGGGGCGGGGACGACCTGGTCCGCTTTTTCGCGGGGGCCTGCACCCGGCAGCTCGACCCGGACGCGGTGGCCCGGCTGGACCAGGTCGCCGGGAAGGCGGTGACGGACTGGCTCCGGACCGGCCGCTTCCGGGAGTCCGTCGACCTCGCGAAGGCCTACCTCGACTGCCTCGAACGGCACTCGTCCCCGGCGGTGCGCGAGGTGCTCCAGGACAAGCTGCGCGCGCTGCGGCAGGTCGCGTGCTTCGTGCCGCTGGTCGTGTTCGAGAGCGAGGGCAAGGTGGACGAGGCGCTGGCCGCGGACACGCTCCGGCGGTGTCCCGCGCCGCCCGCCGAGGCGCCCGCCGACGGCGAGGGCGCGAAGCGGCGCTGGGCGGAGCAGGTGCGACGGTTCATGCACCTCGCCGCGCCGGTGCGCGCGCCGGAGGAGGTGCTGGACCACGCGTCGCGCTACCTGGCGGCGTTCGCGGCGGCCGGGTTCCCGGTGGCGGAGGCGGCGCATGGCGCGGCTCCGGCCGGGATCGGGGCCGGCCAGGACGAGGACGGGCCGGACCCGGTCTTCGCGACGCGCGTGTTCGCGGTCGCGGCTTCGGTCGCGTCGGGGCGGCTGGACCGGCTGATCGAGGTGTCGGGGGGCGAGGAGACCGCGTGCAAGTCCCTGTTCCTGGCCGCGCTCGGGCTGCTCCAGTCGATGAAGGTCCCGAAGCAGGCGGCGCTGCCGCTGACGCTGCACGCCCTGATGCGGCGCGCGCGGATGGACGCGCTGATCGCGGTGTCGCGGGACGCGGAGGCGCGCTTCGCCGGCCGCGAGTGCTCGGTGCCGGCGATGGTGTCCGCGCTCGCGATCTCCGGGCTGTCCGGGGCCCAGGTTGACCAGGCGGTGGCGGACGGGCGGGTAGCGGACGTCGCGAGGCTCGCCGGGGCGGCCCCGACCGTCGCGATGCTGCCGGGCAAGCCCGAGTCGCGGATCGCGGTGATCGAGAAGCTGGTCGAGGCCGGCGGCTCGCGGCGGGGCGAGCGGCTGTGCGAGCTGGGCGGGACGCGGCTCGAGACGGGGCGCGCGTCCGCGGCGTTCGAGGCGTACGGGCAGGCGATGACGGCGCTCCAGGGGAGCGAGCGCGAGTGCGCGGTGATCGGGCGCTTCCGGGCGGCGCTGGCGCAGCCGGCGGTGGCGTCCGAGGTGCTCGCGTCCGCCGGGAAGGACTTCGTCGAGATGGGGCCTGACGCGCCGGCGGCGCTGGGCGTGATCCGGGGCGAGAAGGACCCGGCGCGCCGAGCGGTCGGTGTGCGGGCGCTGTGGGCGGCCGCCGCGACGGCGCCTGCCGCCGGGGCGCGCGAGGCGATCGGGGAGGCGCTGGTCAAGGTCGTGGACCAGGAGCCCGGGTCGGCCGCGGCGGTCGCGGCCGTCGAGTCGCTCCCGGCGGACGGCGGCGCGAAGAGCGCGGAGGAGAAGGTGATCTGGGGACTGGTCGCCGGGCGTCACCACGTCGAGGCGCGCGACCCGGCCGGGGCGCGGAAGGCGTTCAGGTCCGCGTTCGACGCGGGGCGGCCGAACATGGAGGCGGCGGTCGGAGGGACCTCGGCGCTGCTCAGGTGGCTTGCCGCCAGGCGGCACTACGAGGTCCTGGACGAGACGGTCCGCGCGGCGCGGAAGGCGGGGGTGGTCAAGGCGGGGACGCTGGCCGGGCTGGCCGCGATCGTTGGCGAGGTCGGCGAGCGCAAGCGGGCGATGGGGCTCCTGAAGGCGGCCCAGTCGCAGAAGCCCGAGGGCGAGGACGAGTGGCTCGCGATCGCGAACGCGTACGCGAGGATGGACGAGCCCGTGCTCGCGTCGGCGGCGCTCGGGAAGGTCGGGGCCCAGAAGTCGTGGGGGCCGGGGCCTTGGATGACCAAGGGCCGGCTCGAGATGGCGAGGAAGCGGTACCGCGACGCCGCGGCCGCGTATGGGAAGGCGGCCGAGCTGGCTCGCGAGGAGTGCGACCCGCTGTTCTTCCGGGGGCTCGTGCGGCTGCTGATGGGGGACCCCGAGGGGGCCGAGGAGGACTTCCTGGACTGCGTCGACATGGGCGAGGACAACGCGCAGGTGCTCGGGGGACTCGGCTACGCGCTGTTCGACCAGTCCCGGTTCGACGAGTCCGCGACCGCGTTCCGGAACGCCATCCGCAAGGACGAGAAGGCCGCGGACAACCACCTTGGCCTCGCGCTCGCGCTGCTGCGGTCGGGAGACGCCGCGGGCGCCGTGGAGGCGCACCGGAAGGCCGCCGTGCTCGAGCCCGCCATGGGCCAGGGCTACGCCGCGGCCGAGAAGCGCGGGTACGTGTATTCCGAAGTCGAGAAGGCCGCGTGGGACGACCTCACACGTGCGGTGAAGTCGGCGGCGCCTTGATTGCGCGGGTCAGGCCATGGCGCACGGCCCGCGCCGCGAACCCGGGTTAGAATCCCCATGGTCCCCGTCCCGGAGGCAGGAATGCGCCGTACGGTCGTGGTCACGTTGCTTGCGGCGCTCGCGTGCGCCGGGGCGCCGCGCGGCGGCGGCGAAGGGGGGGCGGCGCCCGGTGCCGTCACCCTCACCGTGCTGTCCACGAACGACTTCCACGGTGCGCTGTCCGGGGTCGACGACCCGGACCTGGCCGGCCCGGGGGGCAGGCTGGGGGGGGTCGAGTACCTCGCCGGCATGGTGTCGAAGCTGAGGGCGGAGGCGCCCGGGCCGACGCTGCTGCTGGACGCGGGCGACTGCTTCCAGGGCGAGCTGGCGGTCAACGCGTCCGAGGGCATGGCGTGCGTCCGCATGTTCAACCTGCTGAAGTACGACGCGGTCACCATCGGCAATCACGAGTTCGACTACCTGTCGTGCGGGCCGGACGAGCAGACCATCGAGCGAGGGCCCGAGGGGTGGGTGACGAAGGTGCCGCCGGACCCGCGGTGCGCGCTCCGGAAGGCGGTCGGGGAGGCCAGGTACGCCGTCGTGTCGGCGAACGTGCGCGACGCGGCGACGGGCGAGCGTGGGCCCGTGCCCGGCGCGAGGCCGTACGCGATCGTGGACGTCGGCGGGGGCGTGAAGGTCGGCGTGACCGGCGTGGTCACGCGCTCGACGCCCATGGTGTCGAACCCGGGCGGCGCGTCGGGCCTGAGCTTCACGGACCCGGTCCTGGAGGTCCGCGACGTCCTGCCCGGGATGCGGGCCGAGGGCGCGGGCGTGATCGTGGTGCTGGCGCACGTCACGGGCGACTGCCGCCGCCGCGAGGCAGGCATTCCCGCGGACGGGACCACGCCGTGCAAGGTCACGGGCGAACTGGCAGACCTCGCGGACGGGTTCGGACCCGGCGAGGTGGACCTGATCGTCGCGGGGCACTCGCACGTGTTCCTCGCGGGGGGGAAGAACCGTGTCCCGGTGATGGAGGGCGTGGCGCAGGGACGCTTCCTGGGGCACGCGCGGATCGCGGTCGATCCGGTGACGCGGAAGGCCGCGGCCGGCGGCGTGCGCGTGCTGCCGCCCGTGCCGGTCTGCCGCGCCGAGGACGGTGCGTCCAGGGTCTGCTCGAAGTCGTACCCCGGGTTCGCCGGCGTCGCGTCGCCTGACGCGGAGGCGCTGCGGCTGCGCGAGGAGGCGGACGCGGTCGTCGCGGGAACCTGCCGGCAGGTGGTCGCGACCGCGACCGCGGACATCGTGCACGACCGCGGCCGTGAGTCGGCGCTGGCGAACCTCGCGATGGACCTGATGCGCGAGGCCGCAACCCCGGAGACGGGCGCGCTCGGGCCGGCGCCGGCGGATTTCGCCTTCATGAACATGGGCGCCACGCGCGACAGCCTGCGCACCGGCCCGATCTCCGCGTGCGACCTGCACCGCGTGTGGCCGTTCGAGGACCGGCTCGCGGAGCTGTCGCTCACCGGCGAGGAGCTGGCGAGCCTGTTCGGGTTCGTGACGGGCAAGGTCAGGAAGGCGCTGGCGCTGTCGGGCGGCACGCTGGTGGTCCACGGCGGAAGGGGCGGCGTCGAGCTGCTCGACGCGTCCGGGAAGCCCGTGGACCCCGCGCGCACCTACCGGGTCGTGACGACGCTCTACCTGCTCCGCGGCGGCGACCGCGTGAACGAGGTGCTCGGCCACCTGCCCCCCGAGCGGGTCCGCATCCTGTCCTACCCCACGTATCGCGACGCGCTTCGGCTGATGATGTCCAAGCGGGGACGGATCTCTCCGCCGACGCTCGGTCGCATCGTTGATCGGTGACCGGACGCGCAACCGCGGGCCGCGCAACCGCGGAATCCCTTTCGGGAGACCCCGACGTCGTGCAGCGCGCCGCGATGCGCGCGGCCGCGGGCCGCGCAACCGCGAAATCCCTT
>VGRB01000231.1 GCA_016875475.1 Deltaproteobacteria bacterium | reverse complement strand
CCCCCGGGGGGGGTCGTCGTGGGGGGGGGCGGGCCGGTCCGCTTCACGGGCGGCGTCGCGAAGGGCGTGTCCCTGCGCATCGAGGGGGCGTTCGGCGAGACCCGCATCTGGGCGCGCGAGGTCGTCACGGGGGTGATCGGCGTGTCCGACGCGATCCGGCTGCGCAACCCGAGCATCTCGCAGGTCCAGGGGAGCGAGGTCTGCTCGCCGATGGAGGACGAGTTCGTGGTGATCGACTCGGGCGCGCTCGTCGTCACGAACGTCACCACCAACGGCATGAACGTCGTGGACGTGTCGGATCTGGACGAGAAGGGCCGCCCGGCGCCCGGGTCCAGCGTCTTCGTCTACAGCTTCAGCCGCCCGATGAGCCTGCCGTCGTGCGTCGAGGACGAGGAGGCCGACACGCTCGCGTGCTCGCAGCACTCCCTCGTCCCGGTGCAGGTCTGCGACCGCGTGCGGCGCGTGTCGGGGGGGGTCAGCGCGTTCAACGGTTTCACCGAGCTGAAGTTCCCGTCCTGGGAGCTGGTCGAGTGGGATCCGTCCGAGGGCCCCTGCCCGGTGCCCGAGCCGTTCGACCTGACCGGGCTCGCGTGCGCCGATCTGTACGGCGCCGGCCCGCTCCGGTACGAGGGCGCGCTGGTCCGCGTGCGGAACGTCGAGGTGGACTGCGACGACGGCGAGGCGTGCTACCAGGACGCCAAGTACGTCAGGTACGGCGAGTGGTGGATCAACCTGAAGGGCGGCTCCTGCAAGACCGGGAAGGTGTACGTGGTCAGCCACATCGCGGCCCCGGACTTCGACCCGTTCCTGCCGGAGAACGCGCGGATCTCGTCGATCACCGGGACCCTGAAGCCGCTCTACTTCTCGCCGGATTCCGAGGACAAGTGCAAGATGGGCGGCGACTTCACGTGGATCGTCGAGCCGCGCTGCCCGGACGACATCGTGGTGAGCGGGGAGCCGAGGCCGGTCAGGGAGTCGTGCCTGCCGAGATGATTGTGGGGCCGGGCTTGCCAGGCCAGCCGGAGGAGGGTGAGGATGGGGTTCATGCCTGGTACCCGCGCGGCGCTCGCGTTCGCCGCCGCGCTCGCTTGGGCGGCGCCCGCGGCCGCCGGCGATTTCATGGACACGCGGCTCACGTGGGTCTTCGGGGACGACGACATCCTGAAGAACGCGGGCGAGGTCCTGCCGGACAGCCCGAAGCCCGGGATGGGGGACCGCAAGGGCTACGAGATGTTCATGGACGGGCTGAACTCGAAGACGAAGGGGCGCGAGAACCTGACGCACATCGCGCTCTACAAGAAGATGGACGGGTTCCTCAAGGGCGTCACGACGGAGGCCGGGCTGGTGCTGAAGCTCGACCTGAACGCCCTGATGTCCGGCAACAGCCAGTTGAAGGTCTCGGACGTGCTGGTGGACGACGGAACCTACCTGCGCCTCCAGTGGTCGTGGCGCGAGGACCAGCCGGCCCGCTACAACATCGCGGCGACCTTCTTCCCGTTCGACACCGAGCGCTTCCGGCTCGGGTACCTGTGGGACATCTCCTGGGGCGGCGGCGGCATCTTCACGTCGCGCCGCGCCGGCCCGGCGCCGGGGTTCAAGCTCGAGACGAACTGCGGCCCGGTGAACGCGTACGTGGGCCTGAAGACCGCGCTCGTCAGCCAGGTGGTCCAGCTCGGCACCGGCGACGTCGAGGAGATCACGGTCCGCGAGACGAACTACGGCGTGCTGGGCGGCGCGGGCGTGGACGCGACCGACTGGCTCCGCATCGACCTCGGCGCGGGCTGGTTCCAGCAGGGCACGTTCAACTTCGAGGGCCTCGTCGGGGCGGCGGTCTACTCGGTCGGCCTGTCCGGGCGGCTCACGTTCCACCGGGGCATCCCGATCCAGTCGTCGATCGACTACATGCTCTACCGCAACGACCCGGACGTGAACGTGGTCGGCTGGTGGCGCGAGCGCTACGAGCCCGGCAAGTTCTCCTGGAGCGTGTCCGCGGAGTTCAACTGGCTGTGGCAGCGGCTGAAGGCGAACGAGCTGTTCGGGACCACGCGCATGCAGCCCGCATACGCCGGCGCGGTCCAGGGCAAGATCAAGTGGGGCTACCTGCGCGCGCAGGTGGTCGGCCTCATCCGCAACCTCGAGTACATCCTGCAGAACGTGCCGAGCCTGACGCCGTTCGTCGCGCTCCCGGAGGAGGGGGTCGAGGTCAAGCCCGAGTACTTCGTGGCCGCGACCATCGACTACTACTTCGACGGCGTGCACCTGATGCGGTTCATCACGGGCGGCGTGCAGATCCCCGCGACGTACGCGTCGGGATCCGGCGACGACCGGAACGTGCAGGTGGTGCGCGACGCGACCCGCCGCGACCGGCTCCCGGCCGGGTACGACGCGGATCCCGTGATCCAGGGCCGCGTGGGCGTGCAGTGGGACCTGTCGGAATTCTTCAGCCTTCTCGGGAACATCCAGTTCGTGCGCGACACGAACCTGACCCGCCTGGGCATCGTGCAGACCGGCGACCGCCGCGAGTTCCAGCGGCCGAACCAGGTCGGCTTCACGGTCATGACCCGGGCCCGGTTCTAGCACTCAAGCTGGAGGCTGCCGTGCGGCGCGCTCTCGTCGTGCTCGCCGTCCTCGCCGGCTGTTCCGAAGGGACGGGCTCCGCTCCCCCGGACGCGGCACCCGACGCCGCGGCACCCGACGCCGCGGCACCCGACGCCGCGGCACCCGACGCCGCCGCCGATTCCGCGTCCGACCCCGCGGTCGAGACCGCGCCCGGCCCGGCGCCCGCGGTCGTCTTCTCGATCCAGGTGACGGAGGGCCGTTCGTCCTCCCCGCAGGGGGAGCCGGCCGCGTGGGCGTCGATCGCGAACCCCCCGTACGGCGGCGAGATGCCCGCCGAGGAGGTCCTGCGCGCCGGCGACTGCGTGTTCCTGCGCGCGGTCTGGGACCAGCTCTGCGACCCGCCGTGCACGTGGCCGCAGTACTGCGAGGTCGACACCTGCGTCGGCCGCCCGCCGCGCCTGTCGGGGGGGAAGGTCGTCGTGACCGGCCTGAAGACCGGGCTGACGCTCGAGGAGACGACCGAGTACCACTACTATGCCGCGACGTTCGACCCCGAGCCGACCGCGGGCGACGTGTTCGACGAGGGCACGGTCGTCACGGCGACCGCGGAGGGCGCGGACCTCCCCTCGTTCTCGGTGCGGACGCGGGGAGTCGCGGAGATGTCGTCCGGCCTCGGGTGTGACGCGAAGCTCGAGGCGGGGAAGCCCGTGGTCGTGACGTGGCAGGCGGGCACGCAGGGCGACCGGGTGTTCTTCTCGATCCGCAGCCCGAACCACGGCACCCAGTTCAGCCGGATCGAGTGCGAGACCGCGGACGACGGCGAGCTGGTCGTGGACGCGTCCCTGGTGGACCTGTACGTGCCGGACTTCCACCCGGCCGGGGACGGGTGGGTCCTGACCCGCACGTCCACGGGGTTCGTGGACCTGCCGCAGGGCCGCGTCGAGCTGGTCGCCGCCGGGACCACCGGCTGCCGGTTCGTCATGTGATGCGGGCGCTTGCGGCATCCTTCCTGATCGCGTCGCTCTGCGCGGCCCCCCCCGCGCGCGCGGACGCCCCTTGCGCCGACGAGGCATGCGCGGTCCGCAAGGCCGTCGCGTACGCGGAGGCCGGGAACCACGCGTGGGCGGTCCGCACGCTCGCCGCGTGGGTCGAATCCCACCCCTCCGACTGCGAGGCGCGCACCTGGCTGGCCTGGGAGTACGTGGCCATGGGCGCCGCGGACCTCGCGGCGGACGCGCTCCCGGCCGGCGCGTGCACGGCCGCCGGGGCCCTCCACCCCCGCGCCCGGATGCTGCGCGCGCTGCTCCACCACCAGGGGGGCAGGGCGGACGAGGCGCGGGCCGAGATCGACGCGGCGCGGGCGTCGCCGGCCGCGTACGACTCCGACCGCGCGGCCCTGCCCGCGCTGGCCGCCGCGATCGACCCGGACCGCCTGCGCGACGTCGCGTGGTCCGTCGAGGCGGCGGGGGGGTACACGTCGGACGCGCGCCTCGGCGCCCCGACCGACCCGGGCCAGGGGAGCGGGGGGGACTCGTCCGCGCTGGTTCAGGTCAACGCATATGCGCGCGTCGCGCCGGACGCCGGCGCCGCGGTCAGGCCGGCCGCCGAGGCCCAGGTGCGGGTGCTGCGCCTGCTCGACGGCGACGTGTCGGAGTTCAGCTACCTGAACCTGACCGGCCGCGCCGGGCTGCTGGCGGGCCGTGCCGTTCCGCGCGTCCTGGTCGCGTACCGGCCCGACTTCCTGCTGCTGGACCAGGGCGACAGGTTCGCGGACGGCCCGGCCTGGTACGTGGGCGGCCACCGCGCCGAGGTCGAGGTCGAGGTGGCGCCGTGGATGCTCGCGTTCGCGGGAGGCGGCCGCCGGGCGTTCCGCGAGATGGGCAGGACGCGCTGGGAGGCGGACGGCGGCGTGGCGGGGCAGGCGCCCTTGTGGCGCGGCCGGCTCCGGCTGGGGGGGGCCGTCATGGCGCGGTGGCACGGCGCGACCGACCCCGCGTACGACCTCGCCGGGGGAACCGTCGCGTTGAACCTGCTCGCGCGCCTGCCCGGCCGCTGGTCCGCGACCGTCGCGATGGCGACCGCGATCGACGGGTACACGAGGTCGGGGACGTCCTTCGGCCCCGAGCCCCGGCGTGACGTGTTCCTGCGCCCGGGCGTCGCGGCCTGGACCCCGCCGTTCCACGGCCTGACCGCGGGCGTCGGCTACGATTGGTCCCGCCGCCTGTCGACCGCGCCCGCGTTCGACCACGAGGACCACCGCGTGCTGCTGCGAGTGCGCTGGACCGGGTCCGCGGACCTCCGCGCGCCTCGCGCGGCCCCCGGCGCGCCGATCGCGGACATCCCGTGGGGCCTCGCCGGCGACGGCGGCGCCGGGTCCGACGACCGCGTGCAGGACCTGCTCCGCATGGACGAGCCCGTGCAGGACGTGTGCGGGTGCGGGAAGTAGGGGGGGCCTCGGCGCCTCGTCCCAGGCTCCCGCGGGCGGACGTCAAGCGGGAGCATGTTCCCGGGCGCGGGGCGGGTGCTCGAGGGGGACTCGCCCGAAGCCGGCTGTGTCTTCTGCCATGCAGGAAGCGGAAGCCCAGCCCGGCCATCATCCGGACGCCCGGTCGGAGCCACGTCCCGGGCGGGGGCGCGACCGGGCACCTCGACTTCCACGCGCCGGTCCCAGCGACCACGGCCATCGATCCCCGCTACCCGGACCTCGCGATCGCGCGGTTCGACGTGCCCGTCGAGGCGAACACGCGCTTCTGCGTCGAGATCGCCGCGCCGGAGACGTGCGAGCCGGGGTCACTTGCCCATCGGGTGATCGAGGAAGAACCTCATCGCGATCTCCCCCCAGGCGAACGCGGCCGCGTCGTCGCACCGGAAGGGGAACAACTGGCCCGGCGCGTCGCCGGGGTCGGTGCTGCCGGGGTAGCAGTGGCCCTTCAGGACGTCCGACTTCGCCTTGTAGTCGTGCCACACGAACTCGAACAGCGCGCCGTTGAGGCCGGTGTAGCGCTTCCACTCGTGGTGGCTGTCGGACGACAGCGTCGCGAACTCCTGCAGGTCCCAGTGCTTGATCACCGCGTCGCGCTGCGCCTGGGCCGCCTGCCACAGGTAGATGATGTCGTCCTTGCCGTGCATGTAGAGGAGCGGGATGCGGCGCGACGGCGCATTGCCGCCGGAGAACAGGCAGGCCTCCAGCGTGGGATAGTTGCACGACGACCCGGCCGCGGCCGACGCGAAGCGGTCCGCGTGCTTGCAGACGAAGCGCCAGGTCATCAGGCCGCCCTGGCTGAACCCGGTCACGTGGACGCGGTCGGGATCGGCGTGGAACGCGGCCTGCACGTCGTCCAGGAAGGCGAGGACCTTCGCGTCGTCCTCGCCGGTCTTCCAGGACGACGCGGGGGGCGCGGGGTTCGCGTTCGGCTGGATCACGACGTAGCCATGCTGCGCGCCGAGCGCGCGCAGGTTGGTGTTCCGGTCCTGCATCAGGCCGTTCATGGTCAGGCCGTGGAGGTCCAGGACCACGCCGCAGGCGCCATCCAGGCACTGCGCCGGGACCGACACGTCGTGGACCAGCCCGTCGCAGGGGAACTGGTGCGCGCCCGCGGCGACCGAGGTGACGCACCCGACTGGCGAGGGGGGAGGGAAGGCCTCGGGGCCCGGGTCCGCGGGTGCCTGGTCCGCGGGCGGGACGTCATCGACGACAGGCTCACCGGCGGGTTCGTCGGCCGCGGGATCGCCGGGCTCCATGCCGGCTGCGAGGTCTTCCACGGGCTCGGGCTGCGCGGGGTCGTCGGGGCCGTCGGGGAGGGCAGCGTCGGGGTTCGCGAGGCCGTCGCCCGGACCGTCGCCAGGCGGTTCCACCTCGATGGTGGCGTCGACCGGAGCGTCGGCCGGCGCGGCAACGTCGTCGCGGGCGCCGGTCGCCGCGCCGCCGCACGCCGCGAGCAGCGCGAACGCCGCGATCGCCGCGATTGCCGCCGTTCCGCGGACCTGTCCCGCGCGCAACGACTCACCTCGAGTGGCTGCCGGAGCCAGTGTATCCGCTGGCAGGATCGGATGCAATTGCGGGAGGCGCACGCTCGGCATCCCGGGGACCTCCTCCACGAGCGGGAGGGCCAGGCGATCGAAAGGCCGAGCGCGGCGCCGAGGCCGCCGGTCAGCCAGGGGTTCGCGGTGATCGGGCACCCGCCCGTCGCGCACCCGACCTGCCACCAGCAGATTCCCATGTCGACGATCTGGCTCGCGAATTCGACGGCGCGGATCGCTCGCTTGCGGATCGGATCGCGGAGTGGTATTACGTCTTGCAGGAAAGTAACACCGGGCACGGGGCCCGGCGGAAGGAGGGAACGTGGCTCGCTGGACGATCGGCATGATGGTGGTCGGGATCGCGTTCGTATCGGGGTGCGAGAGCGGCGGCGGCGCGACCGCGACCGTGAGCATCAGGAACGGGTTCGGGGAGATGCCCCCGTGGACGATCTGCCACGCGAACTACAGGGACGTGGAGTTCGGGAAGATCGCGATCGGGGCGACGTCAGGCCCGCAGAAGGTCGAGGCGGGCCTCGACTACGTCCTGGTGGTCGCCGCGTGGAAGGACCCGGACTGCAAGCCGGAGCACTGCCTGCCCATCGCGTCGAAGAACGAGGAGGAGGTCGTGGACGGGCAGACCCGCACCATCGAGGTCGCGATGGCGAACCACCAGGGGCCGTGCCCGCCCGAGGGCGTGCCGCCGATCCCGCAGAAGCAGTACGAGCGGATCCTCGCGCTGTATCCGGAGTACGGGTTCAAGCCCTACGCGGACCGGGCGACCAACCCGCAGTGCGTGAAGTAGACGCGGGGAGCAGGGAACGTGATTCGTGCCTGGCCTCGAATCGGCCCGCTCCTGGCCGCGACAGCCCTCCTGGGCGCCTGCGACCTCGACTACCCCGAGGTCGTGATCGTCAACCGGATCGCGGAAGGCGTGATGATCCGCGACCCGGGCTTCAACGGGTGCCGGTGGAACACCACGCTCGCGTACGGCGACCACACGGTCCCGAAGCGCTGCCTGCCCGGGGAGGGCAGGGTCCACTTCCGGAAGATGGACCTGGCGGGCTACGCAAGGAAGGCCGCGAAGGCGGAGGGAGACGTCCCCGGTCCGACGTGGTTCAACTACCGGACGGCCGGCGCCCGGTCCGTGGGCCAGGGGGACTTCGCGGTGATCGAGATCGCGGGCGGCGACCTGGAGCAGGACTTCTCGGTCCCGGGACCGTACGGACACTGAGGTCGGGGCGTGCGGGCGCACCATGTCATCGCGGCGGTCGCGGCGTCGTTGTCCGCGACCGTCCTGGCGCAATCGCCCGACCCGCGCGGGACCGGGGCCGCGGAGCCGTCGGGCCGCCGCTTCGAGGACGTGCCCTCCGGGAACGAGACCGTGGTGCGCGACCGCAGGCCGACCTCGCCCGACGGCACCCAGGACCAGGTCGCGATCCCCGGCGAGCGCCTGCGGGAGAGCCCCAGGCCCAACCTCTTCGAGGCGATCGCGCAGGAGTCCGCGTCCATCCACGTGACCCGTCGCGGCGTGGGGCCGGCCGGGGTGGCGAGCGGCGCGGCCGGCGGCCTGACCATCCGGGGCCTCGGGGGCAGCCCGAACACGCAGGTCGTCGTGGTCGAGGACGGCGTGCCGGACGTGCAGGGCATCTTCGGACACCCGCTGCCCGACGCCTACGTGCCGGACCTGATCGACGAGGTGGTCGTGGTCGAGGGCGGCGACTCGGTGCTGTACGGCTCGAACGCCAT
The DNA here is from genome assembly GCA_016875475.1 of Deltaproteobacteria bacterium. Classification (GTDB taxonomy): domain Bacteria; phylum Myxococcota_A; class UBA9042; order DTJE01; family DTJE01; genus VGRB01. Next base: position 437 of record VGRB01000231.1, on the reverse strand, counting down.
GGGCGCCGCGATCCTGCTGCGCAGCCGGTGGCTCGACCGCGACGGCCGGGAGGTGGGGGCGGACACCTCGTACGGCTCCTTCTCGACGCTCGCCGGGACCGCGACCGCGCTGGTCCGCGAGGGACCGTGGGACGGGGCGCTCGCGCTGCACGCCCTGCGGACCGACGGCCACCGGGACGGCGCGGGGGGCGCGAACCTCGTGGTCCAGGCCGCGGGCCGGTGCCGGCTCGACGACGGGTGGACCTTCGTGCTGCGCAACAAGGCCGTCCACGTCACCGGCGGCGACCCGGGGACCGTGGATCACCCCTACACGGACCACACCTTCGACGTCCGGAGGAACAACGTCTCCGCGACGGTCGGGTACGCGCGGCCCGGCGTGCGCCTGTCGATCCTCCCCTACGCGACGGTCGGGCTGCACAGGCTGTACGACGGGTTCC
>VGRB01000230.1 GCA_016875475.1 Deltaproteobacteria bacterium | reverse complement strand
GGGCCAGTCGGTCGCGGACGAGCCGGAGCGCGGGGGGGGCCAGGCGGTCGCGGACGAGCCGGAGCGCGGCGGGGGCCAGGCGGTCGCAGACGAGCCGGAGCGCGGGGGGGGCGAGGCGGTCGCGGACGAATCTCTGGGCGCCGGCGAGCACGGTTGCGCACGCGATCGCGGCGAAGGGGAGCGTCGTCCAGAGCCAGTACTCGTGGACGATCGTGCTCCACTTGAACACGAAGTAGTGGACCCAGCCGCCGATCGCGAAGGACAGGGGCACGAGGTCGCGGTGCTCGAACCGGCCGCGGACCAGCCTAACCAGCGTGCGGGCCAGCCAGAACGCGCAGATCGCGAGCACTGGCCAGGTGAACATCAGGGCCGGGACGACGCGGAGCGTGTAGGCGAAGCGGCCCCAGCCGATCGCCTGGCGGGACGAGATCGTGCCGGTCAGCTCGTGCAGGTTGCCGACCAGGAGCCGGACCAGCAGGAAGAACCCGACGAACTGCACCAGGATCCACACGCCGAACCCGGCGAGGAGGGCGAACTCGCCGAACAGCCGCCGCCACGCGCCGGGTCCGGGGTCGCGCACGCGCCGCGCGATCGCGACGACCAGCCAGTGCAGGCCGATGAAGAAGGCCGCGTAGTAGGCGGGCCACTCCCAGCTCGTGGCCATGACGAAGGCGCCTAGCATGCCCGCGTAGAAGCGTCCCCAACGCGCAGGCGCGCCGCCAGTGCACGCGCGGTCCCGCTGAGCTGCGCCGACGCCCACTCGAGGTGGCGCTCCCGCGCCGTCCCCGCGGTCGCAATCCCGCTCCTCGCGGAAGCGCAGGTAGCACCAGAACGCGAGGATGCACCAGAAGATGCAGCCCGCGGGGTGGTTCATCATGTTGGCGTAGATGCCGTTCGTCGGCAGCGCCACGTAGATCGCCCCGGCGACCATCGCGGTCGCCGGCCCCCAGAACCGGCGCACGAACAGCAGGAGTGCCACCAGGGCCAGGATGCTGTGGACCGCAGGGACCAGCCGGATCGACGCCTCGGTGTCCCCGAAGAGGCTCAGGCTCGCCACGTTGTGGAGGTGCATCGCGAGCGGGTGGTGCGTGTAGTAGTCGGCCGGGGTGGGCGGCGTCCGGCCCGTCAGGTACTGGACCGGGAACAGGTCGCCCCAGCGGACCGAGTTGCGGGCCGCCAGGTGGTAGGCCGCCCCGTTGAACCCGTTGTGGCCGCGCGTCCACTGGTCCCCGAGTCCCTGGAAGCAGATGAAGGCCTGGATCAGGAGCAGGACGCCCGCGACGAGCGGGAACGCGCGCGCGCCCCTCGGTGATGCAGCGGCTCCAGGTGGCGTTCCGTCGGTCGCCATTGCGGCGCGATCATGGCCAAACGGACCCGCGTTTGCAAGGCGGATCGGCGGCTTGACAGGCGGGCCGGGCGTCAGGGGCACCCGGGCAGCGAGGGGGGTCGGGACCGCCTGCGCAACTCAGCCCGGGGCGCGGCGAATGACGCGCGCCTCCCGGCGGGCCCGGCCGGCGGTACGCCGCGACGTGTCGATCAATGGGTATGTGACTCCCGGCCCGCCCTCCGGCCGCCCGCGCGAAACCCATCCGCGGATGCGCCCTCGCGGCAACCCGGGCGAGCGGCTACAGCGGCGACAGGACGCCGCGCGCGACGCGGTCCTCGATCACGCCCGCGACCGCGAGGGCATCGGAGGCGCAGCGCACGTTCCCGGCCGCGGAAAGCGCGGCCGCGGCGCGGCGGACCGAGGCCGCCGCGGCGAGGGCGGCGGCCCGGTCGGTCAGCACGCTCTGGCCGCCCCGGTCGCCGACCGGGAGCATGAACCGGCAGTCCACCCCGTCCGCGATGGCCAGGTTCGCGAACCGCTCGATCTCGTTCGCGTTCATGCGCTGCAGGACCATGCTGTACGCGAGCCCGCCCGCGAGGCGGCCCGACGCCCGAAGCGCGAGCAGCGCGTCGAGGTTGCGGCGGACCGCGGCCCAGGGGACGCCGCGGTTGACCGCGAGGTACGTCTCCGGCGTCGCCGCGTTCAGGCTGACCACGAGCCCGCGGAACGGCAGCGCGCCGCCCGTCGCGAGCCGACCGAGCCACGCGGGCGTCAGCAGGGATCCGTTCGTGACGACCGAGAGGACCGGCTCGCCGCCACGCTGGACGCCGGGCCCGTCGCCGCGCCGCGCGAGACGCTCGACGAATGCGCGGAACGGCCGCGACAGGAAGGGCTCGCCGCCGTTCGCGTCGACCTCGACGACCGCGTCCAGCCAGCCCTCGAGCGACGCGTAGAACGCGGGCCGCCGCTGGTCGGCCAGCGTGCCGCGCTCGCCGCAGTCGCACATCACGCAGTCGTGGTTGCACCCGGACGTGACCGGGAAGCAGACCGACAGGGGGCGGGCGTCCAGGCGCGTGCGGCCCGCGAGCAGGGCATCGACGAGCGCGACCTGGTTCCCGACGCGCGCCGCAGGACCGCCCCGGAGGAGGAGGTCCGCGGCCCGCGCGCGGCCGGACGCGAGGACCGGGCATTCCGGCCGGCAGGTCGCGGGCCTGGCCCCGTCCCGCAGCATGGCCTCACGGAAAGCCTGGAATGTCGCGTGGTTCCACAGGGCGGGGGAGAGGGAGCGGCGTCCCGGCGGCGACCGGCGCGCCATCCAGTCCGAGCAGCACGGGCCGAACCCGCCGCGACCCTCGTGCAGCTCGAGCCGCGTCCACGGCAGGGTGCAGGCGAGGTCCGGGACCGCACCCGCGGGCAGCAGGTCGCGCAACGCGACGGTCGCGCCGGGGCGGTCGAACAGCAGGAGGCGAGCCTTGTCCTGCCACGATGCGGCGGCCGGGTCCGCGAGCGGCGGCCCGGGGAACGGCCTCAGGTCCGCGTCGCCGCGCGCGCCGCCGTGCGCGACGAGGTACCCGGCCGACACCCCGCCGCACGCGGGCCTCAGGGCGCACCCGGCGCAGGCGGGCCCGTACGCGGCGTCGCGCGGCGGCGGGTCCGAGGTCCCTCCCCGGCCCAGCACGACCTGCGCGAGCGTGTCGTCGAACAGGCAGAGCGGGCGGCCCGCGCGGCTCCGCACGGTCACGCCGACCCCGAAGGCCCGGCGCAGGAGCGGGTGCGCTTCGCGGGTCACGGCCGAAGCCGGGAGCGGCTCGTCGCCGGGGAGCGCGGGGCCTGAGTCGCCCGGGTCGGGGACATCCAGCGTCAGGCGCAGGCCCGGCTCCCCCGCGGCGAGGCGCGCCGCCAGCGCCAGGATCGCCGGCATCCGACCGCGCGTCGCCGGGCACGTCACGGCCGCGGGCACGGCCGCGGGCCGAGCCGGCCCCGCCGGGCCGACCGGGACCAGCTCGCCGACCCCGAAGCGACGCGCGTAGGGCGCGGGCACGCCCAGGCAGTGGGCGTCGAAGGCGCACGCGCGGCAGGTCGAGGCCTTGACCCAGGGCCGCGACAGGTCCTCGTAGCCGGTCTCGCCCGGGCCGGGCTCGGGCCGCCTCGTCGCGACCGCGCGCTCGCCCGGCGGCAGCACGCACGGGGGCGCGGAGGCGTGGGTGCTCGACGCGAGCGGGTCGACCGGCAGCCCGGCCGCGGTCGCGCGGGCCTCGGCCGCGATCAGCGCGGGCACGAGGTCGCGGTACGGCACCAGCCAGTCCGCCGCGGACGGGCGGCCCTCCGGGCACATCATCGCGGAGAAGTGCAGGGTCGGCGGGGCCGCGTCTGCCGGGAGGGTCGGCGAGGACGGGACGCCGCGGGCGGCCCTCGCGACCGCGTCCACGAGCGCGTCCAGGCCGAAGAGGTTCCTCGACCCGACCACCACGTTCACGGTCACGCGCCGGCCGGTCGCGACGAGCGCGCGCAGGCCCGCGAGCGCCCGCGGGAGCTGGCCGCGCGTGCCGGTGCACAGGTCGTACGTGTCGTCGTCGGCCGCGTGGAGCGACATGAACCACTCGACGCGCGGGTCCGCGGGCAGCGCGGCGGCGCGGCCCGGAACGGCGAACGGGACCGCGTTCGTCTGCACCACAATCCCCCCGGTGCCGCCGGACTCGATCGCGGTGCGGATCGCGGCGTCGAGCCGCGACGACAGGGCGGGCTCGCCGCCGGTCAGGATCAGCCGGGCGGACGGCCACGTCCGCAACGCGTCCGCGACGCACGCCTCGACCTCCCCGTCGCCGGGCTCCGGCGTGGGGGGGGCGGAGCAGAACGGGCAGTCCTGGTTGCAGCGCGCGGTCAGCCGGAGCAGGACCTCGACCCAGGGCGCACCCTCCGCGGTCACGGACCGCTCGACGCGCGCGAACGGGTACCGGGCGTGGAAGGCCACGTCGTCCGGGGCCTCGGCCGCGGCGCCGCGCCACTCCGCCGGGAGCCGGGCCTCGAGCCGCGTCATGACGGAGACCAGCAGGTCGATTTCGGCCATCTCGGCCGGGGTCGGAGGGGGATCCGCCGCGTAGGCGTATGCGAGCGTCGGACCGGTGCGATACGCGGGGGCGCCCCCGGCGCGCCGGGTCGCGGTCACGTGGAGTTCGCGGCCGTCACCCGGCCCGAGCGTGAACTCGATCGCGTCGCGGCCCGCCACGGCGCGAACGACCTGCAGGCCGCACCTCGCCAGGACGGCGCGCAGGCGATCGAGCCAGCCCTGGGCCGGGGCCGCGTCCACCTACCCCCCCTCGCGCAGCCGGTACCCCGCGGCGCGGCCGCGTGCGGCGTCCTGGCGGCGCAGGGCGTTCGCCATGTCGCTCGCGAGCGCGAGGAAGCCGCCGAACCCGAGGTACGGCCGGTCGTACAGCTCGTGACGGTACAGGGACGGGAACCCCAGCTCGATCCGGGCCACGTCGGGGAGCAGGTTGACCGCCGCCTCGTTCGTGACGAGCAGGTCGATCGGGTCGGCGACGACCGAGGACTCCAGGAAGTCGGCGAGCTTCTGCGCCCGGGGGTTCTCCAGGACCGCGGCGCGGCCGGCGAGCACGGAGCGGGCGGCGGCGCAGTGCGCCTCGCGGCCCGTCAGCGCGGCGAACGCGAGGCGCGCGCCCAGCAGCTCGACCACGTCCGCGACGCCGGCGGCGAGGTGCGGGTCGCCGACGAACCCGACGACCCGGTCCTGGAACACGAACGGCACCACCCACTCGAGCGGCGGCACGCACCGGGCCAGCTCCGCCTCGATTCTCGCCTCCGCGAGCGACTCGCGCCCGGTGGCGGAGGCGACCGCCCGGACGAGGCGCTCGGTCGCCGACGGGCCGAGCGGCACGTCGCACTCGACCACGCGCGCGCCGGTGCGCTTCGCGACCCACGTCGCGGCCTTGCGGCCGTATGGGAGCGAGACGATCGTGGCCGCCTCCGCCACGGCGGCGAGGTCCGCGAATGCCTGGTTCTCGAGCCAGACCGAGCAGACGTCGAGGTCGAGGGCCGAGACGAGCGCGCGCAGGTCCCGCAGGTTCGCGCGGTGGTCGCCCTCGTTCCGGTCGCACAGGTAGCCGACGAGCGCGACCTTGCGCGGGTCCGCCCGGCCCGCCGGGAGGTCCAGGCGACGCGCCAGGGCGGCGAGCGCCTCCGCGTACCCGTCCAGCCAGTCCCCGCCGAGCGAGCGGCCCGGGACCTGGACGACCGGCTTGCCCGACTCGCCCGCGACCACCTTGCACATTCCGTCGTAGTCCGCGCCCGTGACCGCGGCCATGGGCATGGCCGTCATCAGGACGCCGCCGGTCGCGGGGTGGGTCGCGATGCGCCGCAGCACCTCGAGGATGACCTCCTCGCGCGAACGCGCCATCTGCACCGGGTGGAGCGCGGTGTTCGCGACGCGGTGGTGGCCCGACACGCTCGTCAGCGTGGACATCCAGTCGTGGTTGCCCTGGACGAACTGGGTCTTCAGGTGCACGCAGTCCGGCCCCTCCACGAGCATGTAGGCGTCGCGGATCGCGTTGACCGCGAGGTACTCGCCGATCAGGAAGGTCCAGGCGGACCGGGTGGACCAGTCGCGCTCGCTCATGCGGTCCTCAGCCCCTCCGGCGTCCGCGCCAGGAACCGCCGGTACTGCTTGAAGAACGGCGCCGCGCACGCACGGGCGAGCCGGTGCGCCGTGCGGATCGCGCCCGAAAGCCCGGGCTCGAAGTGCTGGAGCGAGAAGCGGTTCTTGCCCGCCTCGGTCAGCCGCCAGTCGAACGAGTGCGCGGACAGGACCGCCTCGCACGGGGACGCGGCCAGCCGCTCGCGCAGCGCGGCGAGCGAGTCGAACGGCGTCACGGTCACGCGCGACGGGTCGCGGACGAGCGCGCGCACGGCCGCGTCCTTGGACCTCGCGTCCTCCGGGTCGGTCAGGAGGATCAGCAGGTCCAGCCCGAACCCCGCCTCCTCCAGCACCGCGAGCATCGGGATCCCCCACATGTCCGTCGGGTCGGTCAGGAAGTGGAGGTCCCGGCCGCGGAGCGCGAGCCCGAGCCGGTGCCCGGACGCGGCCGCGATCGCCGCGGTCCATGCCCCGTCGTGCGCCGCGGCCCAGGCAATCACGCGGGCGCGCGCGTCCTCGCGAGGGACCCCGGCCTCGACCGCCACGGCCTCGACCCACGCGAGCGTGCCCTCGCGCCCGTACGGCGCGGGCGGCGCGATCCAGCGGCCGCCGCCGGCCTCGCGGAGCGGGTCGTACAGGTTGTCCCACAGCCGGTTCGGGAGATAGACGTCGAGGCCCGCGCCGGCCATGCGCCGCAGCCGATCCGTGTCCACCTCCGGGACCAGCAGGCAGTTGACGCGCACGCCGGCGGCGGCGAGTGCGTCCGAAAGCTCCGCGGTCGCGGCCGCCTCCGGGAACCCGACGAGGTTGACCGCGCGCGGGTCGGGCGGCGGGGCCTCGGCCACCCCCTGCCGCCGGACGTCCATCAGCCCGCCGAACAGGTCGCGCATGGATCGCGGCGTCACCGTCAGGTACAGGAGCGGCACGTCGATCTTCCTCGCGTACTCGCGGACGACCGACTCCACGTCCTCGCCCGTGACCGCGGGCAGGCAGGTGTTCGAGAACAGGATCGTCTTCCTCTCCGGGTTCGGCGCCGTGACCGCGTACTCGACGAATTCCCTGAGCTTCCCGGGGTTCCCGCGGACCACGTCCTGCTCGTCCAGGTCGGTGATCATGTGGAAGCGGAACGGCGCGGCCTGCTCCTCGGGGCTCGTCCCCGGGGCGGGGGTCGCGCCCGGCGCGGGCCGGGGCCGCCGCACGCGGTCCTCCCACGGGTAGTCCACGGCGGACACCAGCGCGGGGCCGTGCGGGAAGGACTGGGAGCACTCCGCATCGCAGTGCTGGACCGCGAGGAAGAGCCGCTTCGGGTCGAGCGAGTCCAGGCGCGCGCGCGCGACCTCGCCGGCCGCGAAGAAGTCCGCCCAGGTGTCGTCCACGCCCCAGGAGTCGAGCTGGCCCGCGGGCCGCGTCCGCTTCGGCGGGGGCTTCACCGGCGCCACGTCCGGGTCGATGCGGATCGCCCTGGCGACGTCGTCCATCGTGGCGCGGGCGAGGCGCGGGCGGCAGCGGCGCTGGAGCAGCGTCGCGACCAGGGGCGGGATGTCGCCGCCGCTGTACGACACGGCCAGCCCGCCCTCGACCAGGAACGCGGGCGCGCCCTCCACGGCGGGGCCGAGGTGGAAGGTCACCTCGGCGTCGGGCGGCCCGGCGCGCACCTCGACGTGGTCCTCGACCCAGGCCACGGCTGTGACAGGGAACGTGTCGGCCACGACCTCGATCCCGAGCAGGCGGGCGAACCGGGCGAGGCTCTGGCGCCCGCCCGTCCACTTCTGACCCGCGATCGCCGTGAGGTCCGTACCCGCCACGCGTCGTTCCCGGCCCGCAAGCCCGCGTCACTGTAGCAAAGGGCCGGTGGGGTCGCAATCTACTGGTCCGCCCCGACGAACCCGTAGTACCTGCCCATCCAGTACGCGAGCAGGTAGTCCTCGGGGGACTCGACGCGGCGCGGGTCGGCGTCGTTCTTCTCGAGCGCGTAGGGGTTGCCGATCCACTGGAAGTTGTCGGCGCGGCGCTCGTCGATCGGGATCACCACGTCCGTCATGGGGTCGTCGCTGCGGCCGGTGCAGACCTGGTCGTACTTCGCGAACGTGTCCACGGCGTGGTGCGCCTTGTGCTCGGGGTAGCGCTTCATGGTGCAGATCGCGGCGCGCGCCTCGGACTCCGGCCACGGGTCGGCCGGGTCGCGGTTCACCAGGTAGAAGAAGGTATACAGCGAGTTCTCCTGGACCCGCATCTCGCGACCGTCGCCGGTGTCCCACAGCGCGTCGCGGAGCGCGGCGCGGTAGGTCGCGAGCAGCGCGGGGTCGCGCTCGCTGCGCAGCAGGACCCACATGCCGAGCTGGGCCATGTTGTGGTTGTTCCAGTTCGTTCCGCACCCGAGGCCGAGGCCCACGTCCGCGAGGTACTCGGGGTAGGGACGCGGCGTCTCGTCCGGGACGCAGGCGATCTCGCCCGCGCGCTGGAGCAGGCAATCATCGTAGAACTTCGAGTACTTGTCGCCGCCGACCTCGGCCGCGAGCCGCACCCAGGCGAGCGCGAGCAGCGCGTTGAACCCGGGGAAGTCGTCCATGCCGAGCGCGTTCAGGCGGCCGTACGTCGTGACCTCGCCGTCGATGTCGCGGATGCGGAGCCCGTTGTCGACGAGGTGGTCCCCGACCTGCGTCACGACGTCGCGCACGCGGTCGCGCACCTCCGGGTCGTCGACCAGCTCCCACGCGACGGACATCGAGAACATGTGGGCCGCGTACTCGTCCTTGGACACGTCGTTCTTGAACCACCTCCCCGC
>VGRB01000229.1 GCA_016875475.1 Deltaproteobacteria bacterium | reverse complement strand
GACGCGGTCGCGGCGGCGGCGCGCACGCTCGTGGAGAAGGCGGGGGGGGGCGAGGTGCGGACCGTCGCGCAGGTGAACCGCTCGCTCTTCTCGGCGCTCAAGGTCGAGAAGATCGCGATGTTCTGCGTGCTCGGGCTCGTCATCCTCGTCGCGGCCTTCAACATCTTCGGCTCGCTCGTGCTGGTCACCATGGAGAAGACCCGCGGTTTGGCGGTCATGCAGTCGCTCGGCGCGACGCGTGCGGGCATCCGGCGCGTGTTCCTGGTGCTCGGCGCGGTGATCGGCGGCGTCGGCACCGCGGCCGGGCTGCTGCTCGGGCTCGCCACGTGCGCCTACGTCGCGATCGCTGACATCCGGCTGCCGTCCGAGTACTACCTGCGGTCGCTCCCGGTCGAGGTGCGGCCGGGCGAGATCTCGGCCGTGATCGCGGTCGCGCTGCTCGCGGCGCTCGTCGCGACGCGCCTGCGCGAGCTGACCATGCACGACCTGACGCCGGCGGAGGGCTTGAGGAATGATTGACGCGAACGGCGCGGCGACGCCCGAGGTCGCGAACCGGCCCCTCCTCGAGGCTCGCGGGATCGGGCGGCGCTTCGCGCACGCGGGCCGCACCATCCGCGTGCTCGAGGGCCTGGACCTCGACGTCGCGCCCGGCGAGATGACCGCCATCGTCGGGAAGTCGGGGGTCGGCAAGAGCACGCTGCTGCACGTGCTCGGCACGCTGGACCGCCCCGACGCGGGCACGGTCCGGCTGGACGGCGAGGACGTGTTCCGGCTGCCCGAGAAGCGGCTCGCCGCCTTCCGCAACCGGCACATCGGGTTCGTGTTCCAGTTCCACCACCTGCTCCCCGAATTCTCGGCATTGGAAAACGTGATGATCCCGGGCATAATCGGCGCGCTCCCGAGGCGGGAGGCGCACGCCCGCGCGCGGTCGCTACTCGAGGCCGTCGGGCTGGCGGACCGCGAGCCGCACCGGCCGGGCGAGCTGTCCGGAGGCGAGCAGCAGCGTGTCGCGCTCGCCCGGGCCCTGATGATGCGCCCGAGGCTGATCCTGGCGGACGAGCCCACCGGGAACCTCGACGAGGCGACGAGCGAGGAGGTCCACAACCTGTTCACGCAGGTGAGAGAGCGTTTCGGGGTCGCGTTCGTCGTGGCGACCCACAACCCGCGCCTCGCGGCCCGCATGGGTCGCGTGCTCCGGCTGGAGGACGGCGCCCTGCACCCGGTGGAGGGTGCGGGGTGATTCGATTCGCCGGTTTCGCGTGCGCCCTGGCCGTATTCCTCGCGTCGCCGCTCCCGGCGGGGGCCCAGGACGCGCCGCTCGACGCGCCCGCCGTCGCGGAGGTCCGGTTCGAGGGCCTGTCGCGCATCGACCGCGAGACGGCGCTGAAGCACGTCACGTCGAAGCCGGGACAGCCGCTGGACCGCGAGCGCATCTCCACCGACATCCGGAAGCTGTTCGCGATCGGGGCGTTCGAGGACGTCCAGGCCGTGGCGAAGCCGACCCCGGAGGGGGGGATCGCGCTGGTCTTCCGCGTCAAGGAGCGGCCCGCCGTGGACGCGATCCTCGTCGAGGGCAACGACGAGGTGGACGAGGAGGAGATCCGCAAGAAGATCACGATCCGGACGGCGTCGATCCTCGACGTGAAGAAGGTCGAGTCGTCGGCGGACGCGATCCGCGAGCACTACGTCGAGCAGGGCTTCTTCCTGGCCGAGGTGGACTGGCGCCTGAACGCGAAGCCGGACAACCTCGTGGACGTGGTCTTCGTGGTCCGCGAGCACGCCAAGGTCAAGGTCCGCAGCGTCGAGTTCGTCGGCAACCACAAGGTCGCGGCGGCCGACATCAAGACCATCATGGCGACCCAGGAAGGGACCCTGCTCGGGTTCCTGACCGGCAAGGGGATGTTCTCGCGCGAGCTGTTCGAGGAGGACATCCGCCGGATCGAGTTCTTCTACAACACGAAGGGCTACGCCGAGGCGAAGGTCGATCCGCCGGTCGTGATGCTGTCGCGCGACCGGCAGTTCATCACGGTCAGCATCACGGTCCACGAGGGCGAGCAGTACACGGTCGGCAAGGTGACGATCGAGGCGCCGCCGGGCGAGGAGCTGCTGTTCCCGGTCGAGGACCTCCGGAAAACGCTGGCGCTGAAGCCGGGCGAGCTGTTCAACGCGCTCCACGTCCAGCGCGACGACATGACCCTCGGGGACATGTACAAGGACCTCGGCTACGCGTTCGCCACGGTCAGCAACCCGCACGTCCTGCACCGCGAGCAGCGGCTGATCGACTTCACCTACCTGCTCCAGAAGGGCGAGAAGGCGCGGTTCGGGCGGATCGACATCATCGGGAACGACGGCACCCGCGACTGGACCATCCGGCGCGAGCTGCGGGTGTTCGAGGGCGACCTGTACTCGGAGACCAAGCTGCGCGAGAGTGAGGCGCGCATCAAGCGGCTCGGGTTCTTCGAGAAGGTCGAGATCCGGCCGAAGCCCGGCCGCACGATGACCGAGGTGGACCTGGCGGTCGAGGTGAAGGAGCGCCAGACCGGCGCGTTCACCGTCGGCGCGGGCATCTCGTCCATCGAGAACTTCATGTTCCAGGCCCAGGTGTCCAAGCAGAACTTCCTGGGCCGCGGGCAGAACCTGAGCCTGCAGGCGACCCTGTCCAGCCTGCGCACGATCTTCATGCTGTCGTTCGAGGAGCCCTACTTCCTCGACACCGACTTCACGTTCGCGATGGACCTGTACAACTACGAGATCCTGTTCTTCAACTTCACCCGCGCCACCAAGGGGCTGGACGTCACGTTCGGCCGCCGCCGGTCCCACGAGCTGAAGCTGCCGTCGCCGTGGGAGATCGGCCTGTCCGTGACCTACAAGGTCGAGGGCGTGGACGTGTCCACGGGCGGCCAGAAGGGCGTGTCCGACATCCCGGTCGCCTACCTGACCCAGAGCGGCATCACCAGCAGCATCATGGGCACGGCCTGGTTCGACAGCCGCGACGACAAGATGTTCCCGACCAAGGGCAACCTGTCGAGCGCGAGCCTGGAGTGGGCGGGCGCGGGCATCGGGTCCGACTTCCAGTACATGCGCGCCAAGGTGAAGTCCAAGCAGTACTTCCCGCTGATCCTGGGCTCGGTGCTGAAGATCTCCGGCGAGTTCGGGTGGATCGGGAACCCGGGCGGGTCCCAGGCGGTGCCCCTGTTCGAGCGCTTCTTCGTCGGCGGCATCTTCACCATCCGCGGGTTCGAGCGCTACTCGCTCGGGCCGACGATCCCGACCGGGTCCGCGCGCGACCCGGGCGCCTACCTGTACCCGTTCAACATCGGCGGCAACAAGCAGCTCCTGTTCACGAGCGAGATCGAGTTCCCGATTTTCACGCCGATCGGCATCCGCGGCGTGGTGTTCTTCGACGCGGGCAACGCGTTCGACGACGACGAGTCGATCAACATCATCGACCTGCGGACGTCCGCGGGGTTCGGGATCCGGTGGTGGTCGCCGATCGGGCCGCTGCGCTTCGAGTGGGGCTTCCCGCTGAAGCCGCACCCCGGCGAGCCGCCCATGGTGTTCGAGTTCAACATTGGGACGTTCTGACCCGGCGTCGGCCCGGCGCCCTTGGGGGCGCCGGGCCGACGCTGGTGTCCCCATGGGGCTCGGGCGCCCCCGCGCGCCCGTCCCATTCCCCCCGGGGTCCGCCGCGGCGGAGTCAACGCCGCGGCGGAAGGGCGCGCGGGGGCGCCCTGGGGCTCATCAATGCTCATCCTGGTCACCAACGACGACGGGATCGTGGCGCCGGGGCTGAAGGCCCTGGTGGCGGTCGCCGCGCGGTTCGGCGAGGTCGTGGTCGTGGCGCCCGAGGCCGAGCGGAGCGGCGTGTCGCACGCGATCACCCTGACCGAGCCGCTCCGGTCGCGCGAGATCGCGCCTCGCTGGTGGTCGATCTCCGGCACGCCGACCGACTGCGTGTTCGTCGGGGTGAACCACATCCTGCCGCGCCGCCCGGACCTCGTGCTGTCGGGGAAAAACCGCGGTCCGAACCTGGGGGGGGACGTCCTCTACTCGGGCACCGTCGGCGGCGCGATGGAGGGCACGATCCAGCGCCTACCCGCGATCGCGTTCTCGCTGGTCAGCGGCACGGACGACTACCCGTTCGACGCGGCGGCCGCGCACGTGACGCACGTGCTGGAGCAGGCCGCGCGCGCCGGCATCCCGCAGGGCGTGATGCTCAACGTCAACATGCCCTCCCCTTCCCTCGCGGCCTTCCGCGGCTACCGCGTGACGCGCCTCGGCACGCGCTTCTACTCGAACGACGTGATCTCGCGGACCGACCCGCGCGGCGGGTCCTACTTCTGGATCGGCGGGACGCGCGTGACCATGGAGATGGACCCCGAGACCGACTGCGGCGCGGTGCACGACGGCTTCGTGTCGATCACGCCGATCCAGCCCGACCTGATGGCGCACGCGGCCCTGCCCGCGCTGGCGGCCTATGCGAAGAGCGGTCCGCGCTTTGGCGCGGATCGCTCGGCGACCGCAGCGCGGTCGCGCAAGGGGGGTGGCACGCGCCCCGCAACGCGGGGCGGCGGGCAGGGGGGCGAGCCGCGCCCCCCTCCGATCGATGCGCCGTCAACCCGACCCGGCCTCCCGAGTCGGGGGACGAATCAGCGCAGGGGCCTTCCCGGCCCGCCAAAGGCGCTGTTCCACCGTCAGCGCGGAATGCGCGCGAAGGAGGAGCCATGAGCACCGCCCCGACGCCCCCCGCGACCCCGGCCTCCGACCTCGCGACGCGCGTGCGCGCGGCCATCCGCGACGTGCCGGACTTCCCGAAGCCCGGGATCCTGTTCAAGGACATCACGACGGTGCTCCAGGACGGCCCGCTCTACGCCGAGGTCTGCCGCTGGTTCGCCGACCTCGCGAAGCGGTCCGGCGCCACGCACCTGGCCGGCATCGAGTCGCGGGGCTTCCTGTTCGCCGCGCCCGCCGCGGCCGCCCTGGGCCTGCCCCTGGCCCTGGTCAGGAAGCCGGGCAAGCTCCCCTACAGGACGCGCAAGTGCTCGTACTCGCTGGAGTACGGCACCGACTGCATCGAGATGCACGAGGACTCGTTCCCGGCCGACGCACGCGTGCTGCTGGCCGACGACCTCCTGGCCACGGGCGGCACCATGTCCGCGGCCTGCTCGCTGGTCCGCGACCTCGGGGCCGAGGTGGTGCAGGTTGCGTTCGTGGTCGACCTGTCCTTCCTGAACGGCCGCGCGCGCCTGCCGGCGGGCGTGCCGGTCGAGGCTCTGGTCCGGTATTGACCCACCCGTCCGTCAGCCCAGCGGGTTCCCGTCGGGGTCGCGCAGGATCAGCGGCGGCGGCTCCCACTGCACCAGGTACTCGAAGCGGTCGCGGAACTCGGCGGCCGTCAACCCGGCGGCGCGGGCGTAAGACGCCAGGTCCTTCTCGGCCATCGGCTTGAAGTCGTCGCGCCGCAGCCGGATCATGTATCGCCGCGCGATGGCGTACCGCGTGGACCGCATGTCGACCATCCGGACCTTGGTCCGGCCCGTCGCCGGATCGACCAGCCGGTCGAACGGGATCGGGACGAAGTTGCCGCCCTGCAGCGACACCATCACGCCCTTGCCCCCGGACAGCAGGTACTTCGCCGCGCAGTAGCCCAGGTCGCGCGAGTACTCCATGTCGAGCGGCGTGGGGTCGGCGCACCTCAACTCGTAGCCGATGTCCTTGTGGACGATGGTCGGCTTCTGGTTGAACTCGTCCCGCAACGCCTTCCGCACCGCGTCCGCGACGATCTCGGCGAAGCTGACCTCGGCGAGCCGCGGGTTCCCGTGCTCGTCCAGGCCCATGCCGTCGATCTCGGCCAGCTCCTTCTGGTCGAGCTTCAGCAGCAGGCCCTCGGCCAGCACGGCCACGCCGTCCGCGCGGCCCTGGGCGCGGCGCTTCATCATGGCGCCGATCAGCGTATCGACGATCGCCCGCAGCGGCAGCGGGTCCGGGAACTCCTCGGGGATCAGCGTGAGCGTCGCGCTGGCCGACTTCCCGATGCCGAGCGCGAGGTGGCCCGCCTTGCGGCCCATCGCGACCGCGAAGTACCAGCGCGAGCACGTGTGCGCATCGACCATCAGGTTCTTCACGATCTCCACGCCCACGCGCCGCGCGGTCTGGAACCCGAACGTGTCCACGTGCGGCGGCAGGTCGAGGTCGTTGTCGATCGTCTTCGGCACGTGACCGACCGAGATCGCCTCGCCCGCGACGCGCTGGATGTTCATCGCGGTCCACGCGGTGTCGTCGCCGCCGATCGTCACGAGCTTGTCGATGCCCAGCGACTTCAGCGAGCGCACCACCGCGTCCAGGTACTCGGCCTTCTCCGTGGGGTTCGCCCGCGACGTCCGCAGCACCGACCCGCCCCAGAAGTGGATCCGGCTGATCGAGTCCGTGGTCAGGTGCGTCACGTGCTCGGTCTGGCCCTTGATGAGCCACGAGAACCCGTCCTCGATCCCGAGGACCTGCACGCCGCCCACCGCGCCGCGGATCGCCGCCGCGCCGATCACCGCGTTGATGCCCGGGGCCGGCCCGCCGCCGACCACGATCCCCATCCGTCCGACACCCGCCACCTCAACCTCCTCTCGTCCGTCCCCGAACCCGAGCCCGAGCCCGTGCCCGCTCCCTGCCCCGCGCGGGGCCCACCCCCCTACCCCGCCACGCAGGCCATCCCCAGCGCGAAGCACGCGCCTCCGATCCCGAGCACGTCCTTCGAGCACTGCTGTCCCTGGGGCGTCCCGCACTTCGCCGCGTCGCCCGGGCAGCACTCGTCCCCGATGCACTTCAGGATCGTCGCGATCTGCTTCTGCGCCTCCACGGTCCCTTCCTGCGAGCACGCGACGAGGCACGCGCCGTTCTCCTCACCTTGTGGACAGCCCTGGGCACACGCCAGCACGTCCTTGCACGAGTCCTCGCCGTGGAAGCACGCAAAGTAGGGATCCGCGCACTCGCCCGCGTAGCACGCGAGCTTCGCGGAGTCGTCCGGCTCCGCGTCGCAGCCGCTCGTCGCGACGCAGGCGAGCAGCGCGTCCAGCGTCTTCCCGCCGTTCGCGGACAGCGTGACCCGGCAGGCGTCGAAGCAGCCGGGGTCCGGCAGCTTGTCCGCGCCGACCGGGCACTGGCTGACGCACCGGCGGTAGAACTGCTTGCAGTCGAGCCCCGTCAGCCCCGCGACGTCGGGGCCCGTCGAGGCAGGATCCGCCTCCGCGGCCGCGTCGGACTCGCCTCCCGCGTCGTCCGGGCGCGCGGCGGTGTCGGCCTTCCCGTCCTGCGCGGCCTCGGCCGTGGCGTCGCCTGCGACCTCCTGCACCGCGTCGAGCCCGCCGCCATCGGGCAGGGCATCACCGCCACCTCCGCACGAAAGGGCCAGCAGAACCGGGACGAGCGTCCGCCGCAAGGGGGTGCCTCCGGAAACCGTGCGGAGTGTGACGCGAGGAACGCCGGGGGTCAAGCCCGCGCACGGGTTTCGCGAGGGTTCAAGCCCGCGCCCGCGATCCCCGCTCGACCATGCGCGGCAGGATGACCACGGTCAGGCCCGCCTCGAGCAGCCTCTTCTGCAGCGCGAGCGTCGTGTGGTTGTGGAGCACGCGGTCGTACCAGCGCTCGCGCGAGAACGCGAGCTGGCCCGCGAAGAACGTCACGTGAGGGAACGTCTCCGCGACGCTGCGGCACAGCCGATCCAGCTCCTCGACCGGGTCGGTGCCGACCGAGTACCGGCCCGCGGCCGGGTGTCCCAGCCGGTGCGCGAGGTCCTCGTACTTGTGGACGGTCGACTCGGTCGTCGCCCGCAGCGCCTCCACCTCGGCCTCGCCCTTGAACGTGCCGGAGTCGATCGCGCCCACGCTGATGAACACGAGGTTCTTCATGGAGTGGCCGAACGTGTGTACGACGTGCTTCACCGTCTCGACGCCGAGCCCGTTGAACCCTCCGACCAGGATGGCCGCGGTCGGCTGGCGATGGTTCACGCGGGGGGGGTTGCCTGTCGCCGGCTCCGGCAGGTGCGCGAGCGCCTTGTCGAGCTTCCGGAGCTGCCGCGCCACGCCGTCGTAGTGCCGGCGGGTCAGGAAGCAGGACCCGGCGAGCAGCCCGGTGACCGCCAGCGTGATCCAGCCGCCCTCCTCGAACTTCTCGAACACCGTCACGCCGAGGATGGTCGCGCAGAGCAGGAACGCGATCCCGAACAGGGCGATGCGACCTCCCCTCCGCCGTCGCACCGCCGCGCCGAGCATCCCCAGCATGGACAGCGAGAAGGTCAGGAAGACGTTGATGCTGTACATGACCACGAGGTGCCGCACGTCGCCGCCGGTGTAGGCCAGCGCAGCGAACGACGCCCCCCCCATCAGCAGGATCCCGTTCTGCGTGGTCAGGCGCTCCGACAGCGTCGAGAACCGCCGCGGCACCCACCCGTCGTGCGCCATGTTCGCCAACACGCGCGGGCCGTCCAGGAAGCCGGCCTGCGCCGCCGCGACCAGCAGCGCGCCCTCGGAGGCGAGCGTGGCGATCACGAGCGCGCGACCCCCGGCGCCATCCCCGAACACGGCCCCGGCGAGCACCGCGTTCAGGGTCTTCCCCTCCTGCGGACGGACGTCGACGAGGAGGTAGCACACCAGCAGCCCGGTGGCGGTCACGGCCAGCGACAGGGCCATGTACGTCATGGTCCGGCGTCCCGTCTGCGCGCGAGGCTCCCGCAGGATCGGCAGCCCGTTCGACACGGCCTCGATCCCGGTGTACGTGCCGCCGCCGAGCGAGAACGCGCGCGCGAGCAGCGCCGCCATGC
>VGRB01000228.1 GCA_016875475.1 Deltaproteobacteria bacterium | reverse complement strand
GGGGCCCGTCCGCGCCTCGAGCCTCTTCAGGTTCTCGTCGTGCTCGCCGCAGAGCGCCATGAAGGCGTCCGCGTCCTCGAAAACCAGGACGTTCCGGTCAGTTGCGGGTCTCGCCATTCGCCTCCGACGCACCGCCAGGGGACGGGGTCGCGGCCGGTGCGGGTGCGGTCGCCGGCGCCGGCACCTTCGGGCCCGCGCGCACCGCCGGCGGCGCCGCCCCGTCCCTCAGAAGGAATCCGTCGCCCGCCGGGAACGACAGCGCCGCGCGCGCGTCCCCGGGCAGTACCATGTGTTCGTCCGCCAGTTCCTGGAAGGAAGGCGCCGCCCGGCCGCGCGTCAGGTGGTACAGCCGCAGCGCACCCGCGATCCGGTGCTCCGGCGCCGCGCTCATCGACGCCCCGAACGTGTCGGGACCGGGCGGCGGGGCCGCCCGGCTCTGGAGCCGCGTCCCCCCGACCGCGATGGCGGCCAGCAGCGTCGCGACCGCCACGACCTGCGCCGCCACGCGCTTGATCGCGGACCTCGACGCGAGGGCCGACGCGGTCGCGCCCGGCACCCCCCCCACGCGCTGGACCAGGCCGCCCTCGATCAGCGACTTCAGCGACCGCGCCAGGTCGAACTCCGGCTGGCAGGTCGCGGCCGCCAGCTCGGTCACGGTCCGCCGTCCGTCCACGAAGAAGTAGACCTGGCGCTCCGCCGCGGACAGCCGCAGTTCCTCCCACCGCTCGGGCTCGCGCCCCTGCAACGCCGCGGTGCGCCCGTAGACGTGCTGGTACGACGGCACGACCCGCCGGACCTCCGGCGCCTCGCGCGCCCTCCGCTGGGCCTCCTTCAGCAGGAAGGGCACCGGCAGCACGCACATCTCGCGGGCGCCCTTCCGGATGGTCCAGACCGCTGACACCTCGAGGTCGCGACGCAGCACGAGGTCCAGGAGCACCTCGCGGCAGAGCATCTCCCGCACGTTCTGCAGCGTCCCCGGCGAGACGTATCCGGCGGCCGCGATCGCGTCCTCCAGCAGCATGTTCCTCTTGCGCGCCGCGCGCTCGCACTTCTCGACGGCATGGTCGTTCACGAGGCCGATCCGGGTCAGCAGCGCGACGATCGCGGTCGCCGACGTGTCCGGGTGCGCGACCGCGGTGATGCGCCCGCCGGACACCGTGATGCCCGTACGCTCCTCGCCGATCCCGGCGGTCACGACGCCGCTGCGCCCTTCCTTGACGGCCTTGTACAGCGCCGCGAACAGCGGCGGGAGGTTGGCCGGTCGCGGCGGCGCCCCGGGCGAGCCCGGCGTGCCGTGAAGCGCCCCGGGCCCGGGCGCCGGCCCGGCCGGCCCTCCGTGGCCCGTGCCCGCGCCCGGCCCCCGGGGGTCCACGCTGCCCAGGTCCGCGGGGAGACCGCCGCCCGGGCGAGGGGCCGCGGGACGCCCGCCCCTGGCCGGGGGCAGCCCTTCCAGATCGAGCCCCGAGCCGAGGGCCGGCCCAAGCTCGATCGCGTTCGGGTCGTCGAAGCCCGCCATGGAGCGCTCACCTCGCCCGGCTAAGCCACACGTCCATCGCCGACCAGCAATAGACCAGGCACAACGCGATCGGCGGGAACAGAGGAAGACCCTGCCCGGCCTGGCCTCCGTACGCGCCGGCGTCGATCGCCGGGGGCACCGGGATGCCCGCCCGGGACACCGCCGTCGCGAGCACGACGAGCATGACGATCCCGCGGACAGGCCGCCCGGCCAGCACCTGCCCGGACCCGGGCACCAGGATCCCGAGCAGCGGCACCAGGAGCCGGCCGCGTCGCGCGCGTGCCGACTGCCGGTTCTGCACGGCCACGAGGTCCAGCGGGTCCAGGAATGCCGGCCGCACCTGCTCGAGCAGGCACGTCGGGCAGTAGTCGAAGCCCGACGCGTGCCGGTTGCACCGGGTGCAGGACACGGTGCCGCACCGGGGGCAGGCGGCGGCGAGCCGGAAACGCCGCCGGACCGACACGAGCGCGATCACCGCGATCAGGCCGGCGACGGCCACGAACGAGACGCCCGCCGCCGGCAGGCGCCCGGTGAGCAGCCAGGGGAACGGGATCACGGGGACGAACGACGCGGCCACGACGCCGTCGAGATAGACGGTCCAGTCGGGCACCCCGGGGTTCCGCAGCTCGCGGGCGATCGCCCCGACGTTCGCGCAGACCTCCGAGGACGAGGCCGTAAGGGTCCGGATCCGCACCACGAACGACAGGTCGTCCTCCGTGGTCCGCGCGACCAGGTCCTTGAGCGTTCCCTCCATGCCGTCGCGGTTGTTCGCGAGGCCCTGCGCGAGCGCGAGCCCGTACCAGGCTGCGGGGTTCCCGCGGGTCGTGGCCCCCTCGTACGCCTTCGCGGCCGACGCCAGCGCCGCCCCGTCGGCCTTGTCGCCCGCCTCGCACGCGGCCAGCGACCGCAGCACGTGTACGTTGCCGAGCCAGGTCTCGACGATCCCCCGTCCGTCGGGCCGCGCCGACTCCAGATGGTGCGCCGCGGACGCCAGGGCGGAGGGCCGGAGCGACGCGGTGTGGACCTCGCGGGCCGCCAGGGCGAGGCGCGCCCAGGTGTCGTCCGGCATCTCCTGGATCCGGCGTGTCGCGCGCACCGCGTCCCGCTCGCCGCAGTGCTCGCGGATGCAGGTCCAGAACGACGGCCCCGCGGCCGGCGCCACCGCGGCAGGCGCACGCGACGCGGCGCCCAGGATCGGGATCGCCGCGATCGCGAGCAGCACCAGGATGCTCCCGGCGACCTCGGCGCGCCGCGCATAGACGGACGCGACCACCACCCAGAACACGGTCCCGGCGAGCAGGCCCGCCCCCAGGGCGATCGGCAGCAGCAGCACGAGCCCGACCACCACTCGCCCGAGCACGCGCCCGAGGCCCGAGCCGATGATGAACCGGGCCTTGCGCGACTGCGCGACGTCCGACAGCGAGAAGGCGACCGCCGGCGCCGCGGGGAACGCGTCCCCGATGTCGTGCGAGAGCTGCGCGAGGTGCCTGAGCAGCAGCATCAGGCCGACCGCGACCGCGATCACGAGCAGCGCCAGGACCAGGTAGAACGCGGCGTTCGCCACGTCCGCGACCACGCCGCGCGGGTAGCGAGCCATGGCCTCCACGCCCGCGATGGCCGCGGTCGCCGCCCGCCCGACGCCGGCCACGCCGGTCGCCATCTCGGACCGCGCCAGCAGGAAGTGCATGGGGGGGTAGTCCGGGGCCAGCGGGATCGCGTCGGCGGCGAGCGCCCTGCGGACGACAGGCGTGTCGCCCTCCGTCGCGCGCGGGAACTCCGCCAGGAACGCGGCCGCGACCGGCGTGAGGTCCGGGACCTGCGCGGTCGCCCGCAGCTCCGCCAGCCGGCCGAGCGCCGTCGAGGCCGACGCTGCGTCGTTCCGCCGCATCGCGCCGAACAGCGAGGCGGCCTCGCGGAGGACGTCCTCGGGCAGCGGGTACTCGGTGACGGGCGCGACCGCGGCCTCGGTCTGGGGGGGGTATTTCCCGGGCTCGGACGGCGCCGCGGAGGTCGGCGCGGACCAGGCGGAGGCGAGCGCGGCGAGGGCGATCGTCCACGACCCCGGCCGGCACTTGTGCGCCATGTCCGCTGCCCGGCGGCCCCGGGTGAGGAGTCTAGCACGATCGGGGCGGGTGGCGGGGGCGGGGGCGGTTGTCTATAATCATGCGGCTCTCCAGGGGCGGATTCGGAGGGGCATTCCGGAGGTGATCGTGGGCACGTTCGCGACGGCTCTTCACGCGCGCGGGGCGCTCCTGCTCCTTCCGCTCGCCGGGGCGGTCATCGCCGGCTGCGGCGCGAAGGAGACCGAGTACAAGGCTCTCTACGTGGAGGTCTCGGCGGACCCGGGCATCGCGCCGGATCGCCTCCACCTGTGGCTCCTGAAGACCGGCGACGTCCGGCACGTCGCGCCGCGGGACCCGGACGGGGCGACGGAGTGGGAGAAGGCGGTCGAGGGGGCGGACCTCTCTTCGTCGCCGCTCCTCGTGCAGGTGGTGCCGGAGGAGGTTTTCACGGGCGCGATCACGGTCGTGGTGATCGGGAAGAAGGGCGGCGAGGCCGTGGGCCGCGGAGTCGCGGAGGTCGATCTCGCGGAGCGGCAGCTCGTCAAGCTGCGGCTCGCGGCGTCCCCGGAGGGTTGCGACGCGGACCGCGACGGCTTCCCGGACGTGATGCGGCCGGAGTGCTGTCCGGTCGCGTCGGCGCTTTGCGACTGCGACGACGCCGACGCGCGCGTCACGCCGGTCGGCTACGAGGACGAGTGCACGCGGTGCGGGTTCGGGCCGGATCTGGAGGGCGACGCGGTCGACGACGACTGCGACAAGGTCAAGGCCCGGTGCCGCGACGCGGACGGCGACCAGGCACGGGACTGCGCCCCCGCGTGGTGCCAGCCGGGGGGCGAGAGCGAGGACACCCCCCAGTGCGCGACCGCGGCGAAGCAGGTGGACTGCGACCCGGCCGACAAGACCGTGTGGCCGGGCGCGCAGGAGGTCTGCAACGGGAAGGACGACGACTGCGACGGCTTGACGGACGAGGGTTCCGAGTACCGCGGCAACCCGGTCGGGCAGCCTTGCATCGGCGAGGGCGAGTGCGGTCCCGGCACGGTCGAGTGCCACCCGGCGCTCCGGCTCGCGGTCTGCTCGTCGAACCCCGACGGCAGCGCGCACGCGGACCGGCCCGAGGCCTGCGGGAACAAGAAGGACGACGATTGCAACGGCCAGACGGACGAGGGCTGCGAGACGGGCGACTCGGACGGGGACGGCGTGCCGGACGCGGTCGAGGACAAGTACTGCACGGGGAACGGCTGGGCCAAGTACCACGCCGAGGTGTTCCCGGAGTACGACCCTGTGGCGCGCCCCGACGTGCCGGAGACGGTCAAGCACTTGCAGCCCGAGCCGTGCTGCCAGCTCTCCAGGCGCGACCTGGGCGCCGCGCCCGCCGTCTGCGACCTGGACTGCAGCGGGACGGTGACCTGGTGCTCGGAGTCCGACGCCGACGGCGACGGCTACCCGGCGGGGCCCGACACGGACTGCAACGACGACGATCCGACCGTGCACGCGGGCGCCCCGGAGAAGTGCGGCGACGGCGTGGACCAGGACTGCAAGGGCGGCGACGTGCCGTGCGCCTCGATCATCGACAAGGACAAGGACGGGTTCGCGCCCGGGGACTTCCCGCTCGACTGCGACGACGACGACCCGGCGGTGCACCCGTGGGCGCTCGAGACGTGCAACGGCCGGGACGACGACTGCGACCGGCTCGTTTTTGAGGGCAACCCGGGCCCTGGCGGCGGGTTCGACGAGCCGTGCGGCAGCGACGTGGGCGAGTGCAGGAAGGGCCTGTCCGTCTGCATGCACCAGGACGTCGAGCCGAAGATCCAGGTCGTGTGCGTCGATGCGATCGACCCGATCGCCGAGACGTGCGACGGGAAGGACAACGACTGCGACGGCGACACGGACAACGGGTTCTCGTACGGCGGGACCCCGGTGTGGACCGACCCGACCGACGTCTCGAAGGGCCACCCGCCATGCGACGGGGTGGGGGAGTGCGGGGCGAACCCGGAGGTCGTCGGGCAGGTGGAGTGCCTGCCGGACGGGACGAAGGCGACGTGCTCGACCAACCCGGACGGCTCGAACCGCCAGGACAAGGCCGAGGTCTGCAACGATCGCGACGACGACTGCGACGGCACGTCCGACGAGGACCTGACGAGCGTCGAGATGTCCACCTGCAAGAAGGCCGGCGTCTGCGGGACGGGCATGACGTCCATCGTGGCGAAGTGCTCGGCGGGCGTGTGGGACTGCAAGTACGAGGCGGTCCCGGGCTACGAGTGGCCCGCGGAGAAGTCCTGCGACGAGGCGGACAACGACTGCGACGGCGAGACCGACGAGGACTTCGAGTACACGGACGAGATCAACATCGAGCCGGTGGGCAAGGGCGCGCGGTGCGGCACCGGTGCCTGCGCAAACGGGTGGGTCGTCTGCAGCGACGCGAAGGACGGGCTGAAGTGCGACACGTCCGGCCGCATCAGCGAGGAGAGCTGCGACGGGCTCGACAACGACTGCGACGGCGACGTGGACGAGGACCCGAAGTTCCGCTACCTCGGCACGCCCGTCTGGATCGACCCGAAGGACCCGGCCAAGGGGGCGAACGCGTGCACCGGCGTGGGCGAGTGCGGCAAGGCGCCGGGCCTCGTGGAATGCCAGGGCCCGGACACGGCCGGCTGCTCGACGAACCCCGGCGGTTCCGCGGCGAAGGACAAGGCCGAGTCCTGCAACGCGAAGGACGACGACTGCGACGGTCAGACCGACGAGGAGCTCACGAACGTCAACGACTCGGACTGCCTGAGGACGGGCGTCTGCTGGACCGGGCTCGCCGGCATCGTGGCCAAGTGCGTGACCGGCGCCTGGCTGTGCGACTACTCCAAGGTCGGCGGCTACGAGCAGGGCCAGGAGAAGACCTGCGACGGCAAGGACAACGACTGCGACTCCGAGACCGACGAGGACTTCGTGGCGTTGAACTGGAACGGCACGCCGCTCGGCAAGGACGCGGCCTGCGGGACCGGCGCGTGCGCGGGCGGCACGATGCGGTGCATCGCGAACGGGTCCGGGATCGAGTGCTCCACGAACGTCCTCGTGAAGGCGGAGGTCTGCGACAGGGCGGACAACGATTGCAACGGGCTCACGGACGACGGCCAGACGTATCTGGGCGCCAACGTGGGCGATGCGTGCCAGGGGGTCGGCGAGTGCGGCAAGGGCCCCGGAATCGTCGAGTGCCACGCGGCGTCGAAGAAGGCGGTCTGCTCGACCAACCCGGACGGCACGTCGCCGAAGAACGTGGCCGAGACCTGCAACGGCAAGGACGACGACTGCGACGGGCTGACCGACGACGGGCTCGGGATCGAGAGCCCCGACTGCACGTGCAGGGTCGTGGGCCAGTGCAGCAAGACCAACGTGGACGCCACGTGCAAGCTCGGCCTCTGGAAGTGCGACTACTCGCTCGTCCCGGCGTACGAGTCGCCGGCCGAGCTGTCCTGCGACGGCAAGGACAACGATTGCGACGGCCAGACGGACGAGGACTTCACGTACACGGACTGGGACGGGACGAAGAAGTCGAAGGGGCAGGGGTGCGGGACCGGCGCATGCGCGCCGGGCGTGGTCGTGTGCGCCTCCGACGCCAAGGGGCTCGTCTGCTCGACCGACACGGCGAAGAAGGCCGAGTCGTGCAACGGCAAGGACGACGACTGCGACGGCCAGACCGACGAGAACGGGGCCGCGCTTTGCGACGACGTGGACCCCTGCACGAACGACTCGTGCCCGTCCGGCGCCTGCGTGAACAAGATCCCGACCGGCTACTGCGACATCGACAAGCAGTGCGTGGCCGCGGGGACCGGGAACCCGCAGAACCAGTGCGAGCACTGCGTGCCCGAGAAGTCGCTGACCGCCTGGACCGACGACGCCGACGGCGCCGCCTGCAACCTCGACAACAACGGGTGCACCCAGGGCGACCGGTGCGTCGCCGGCACGTGCAAGGTCGGGACGACGCAGACCTGCACGGAGAAGACCGACGCGTGCAACAAGGGGCGCTGCGTCTCGGACAACGCGAACGCGTTCCATTGCGTGGCCGACCCGGTCTCGAACGGGACGCCGTGCGACGACGCGAACAGCTGCACGAGGACGGACGTGTGCACGGGGGGGAAGTGCGCCGGCGCCGCGTACCTCTGCGAGGACTACAAGACCTGCACCGACAACGTCTGCGACGGCAAGGGCGGCTGCTCGTTCCCGCTGAAGGACAACTACTGCCTGATCTCGGGCAATTGCGTCTCGGCCGGCGCGCAGGACCCCGCGGCCCAGTGCAAGGCGTGCCGTCCCACGCTCGAGAAGTTCCTCTACGTCGCGAAGGACGAAGGGACGCCGTGTTCCGACAACAACGCCTGCACGGACAACGATATCTGCTCGTCCGGCGCGTGCGTGAGCCAGCCGCGGAACTGCGCGGACAGCAACCCCTGCACGACCGACACCTGCCAGCACCCGACGGGCTGCATCTACACCCCCAACGCGGGCCTGGAGTGCTCGGACGGGAACCTCTGCACGAAGAACGACCGGTGCGGCGGGCCGACGGGCTCCGGCAATCCGACCGTGTGCACGGGCGAGGCGTTCGCGTGCAACGACCTGCTGTTCTGCACGGAAGACAAGTGCAACGGCACGGGGTGCTCCTTCGACGTGCTCGACGGGTTCTGCCTGATCGGGGGGACGTGCTTCACCCAGGGGGCACTGGACCCGGCGAACGAGTGCAAGGCCTGCCTGTCCGCGGTCAGCAAGACCCAGTACTCGATCCGGCCCCACGGGACGAAGTGCGACGACCACAGCGCGTGCACCAACCCCGACACCTGCCAGGGCGGGGTCTGCACGGCCGGGCCGACCGTGGATTGCAACGACAACGTGGAGTGCACCACGGACTCCTGCGACCCGGCCGTCGGGTGCCAGCACGCGAACCTGACCGGGACCGACTGCAACGACGGGGACTCGTGCACGGTCACGGACAAGTGCAACGCCGGCGTCTGCGCGGGCACTCCCAAGAACTGCCCGCAGCCGAACCCGGACTGCTCGGTCGGCGATTGCGTGTGCGGTTCCCAGACGTGCTCGACCGCGACGGCGAACACGTGCTCGCCGCTCGACGTCTGCATGTGCGGGACCGAGGCCGCGTGCAGCGGGATCAACCCGAACTGCACCGCCAACTCGTGCACCTGCGACGGCGCGGGCGCGGATTGCATCACGGGCCGTGCGGACAAGTGCCTCGGGAGCGGGTGCCGTTGCGGGAGCGGGCCGTGGTGCAGCACCGCGATCAACCCGAACTCTT
>VGRB01000227.1 GCA_016875475.1 Deltaproteobacteria bacterium | reverse complement strand
CGCCCGGTCCATTCCGGGCGTCAGGCAGGAATCTTCGTGAACTCGGCACCTTGACCCCTTTCCTTCCGCGTTCGATACTCGGTTTTGTCGGGGGTTTCAGTCAGGGGTTGGACGGACCCGAGAGCGACCCCGTTCGCGACGCCTGGGGGCACTCCGGTGCTGCTCCCGCCATCGCGGAGTCCTGCTCGCGCGCCAAGTTGTGGTCGCCCTCGGTCCCACGTCCTCCGGCTTCCGCAAATGGCACTTGGCCGGCGGCACCACGGTATCCCGCTGGCTCCCCCAAGACCGCCCGAGCGCACGCCGAAGGCGGCCGCGACCGGGCCAAGGGGATCAGGCTCGTCTATTGGCGCTTGACGTTATTAGCGCCAGGCGTTACTATTGACAATGATTCGGAGCTTCCGATGCCCCGAGACGGAACGCATCTTTCGCAGGGAGCGTTCCGGGAAGCTCCCGCTTGACATCCAGAAGACCGCGCTGCGGAAGCTCCTGATGATCCATGCGGCCGTCAGCCTCGACGACCTGCGCGTCCCGCCCAACAACCAGTTGGAAGCCCTGGAGCGAGATCGTGAGGGGCAGCACTCCATTCGGATCAACAGGCAGTGGCGGGTCTGTTTCGCCTGGAAGGATGGCGCCGCGGAGGGCGTGGAGATCGTCGACTACCATTGAGAGGTGAAACGATGGCCAGGAAGTTGCCTCCAATCCACCCCGGCGAGATCCTCGCCGAGGAGTTTCTTGCCCCTCTCGGGATGAGCCAGTACCGGCTCGCCAAGGGCATCGGCGTCCCGCCCCGCAGGATCAACGAGATCGTCCACGGCATTCGGGCGATCACGGCCGACACCGCCCTCCGCCTGGCTCGGTTCTTCGGCACCTCCCCTGAGTTCTGGGTGAACCTCCAGACGCACTTCGACCTCGAGGTCCTCCGGGACCAGTACGGCCGGCGCCTGGATCGGCAGGTGGAGGTCTTCCAGCGCAAAGTGGCGTGACGATGGGTCCTGACTCCCGCGCGAGGGTCCCTTGAAAGAGGAGGACTTCCATCTGCTGCTCGCAAGCATCCGCGAGGGAGGCGCCATCCTCCGCGGCGAGATCCCGCCAAGCCGCGTCTTCGAGGTCAGCGCAGGCCGCATCCTCCCGATCCCCGCTACTGCCCCGGTGCCCGACGCGCAGCCTCCTCGACATGACGAGGAGACGCCTCAGGCCGGCGCCCCACGGGCAGAAGCCACCATCTCGGCCAACTCCTGGCACCCGCCCGCCCACGTGCGACGCGGGAAGGGCCGTTCAACCCAAGGATGAAGCCGTCAAACTGCTTCCGTCACGGCAGTTGACAGGCGCTTCGCGCCCCGGCGCGATCGGTGCAGAGACGTTGTATGTGTATCGCGACGGCACCGGCAACTGCCGCGCCGGCTGCCCGCCTTCGGCGGGCACCGCGGTTTGCAGCTTATCCTCCAGCCGTTCTGCCGGTCGGGAGGTCGGCGAGGTCGCCGATGAAACGACGGATTCGGAAGGACCGGTCGGGGACGTGGGCCCCGCAGGCGACGAGGACCCCGCAGGCGACGAGGACCCCGCAGGCGACGAGGGACCGGCAGGCGACGAGGGACCGGCAGGCGACGAGGGCCCGGAGGGAGAGCCTGGGCTTGAGGACGGCGCCACGAGTCCCGACGACTCCGGGATTCCGCCCGCACCGTGCGGCCCGCGGCGTCTCGTCAGCCGGGAGAAGATCCAGGCGGAGCAGGTTCTGTTCGACCCCGGGGCCGGCCTGTTCCTGGTCGCGTGCACCGGGGGGGAGTCGGCACGCAAGTGCGTGGCGTCGGGTCGGGGTCTCGACGGCGGCAAACGGTTCGAGACGCCGTGCCAGGAGCCGGGCAGCCTCGGGCTGCTGCCGGACGCGTTCGTGATCATGGCCGGCGACGGTGACTCGACGCGGTTCCAGGGCATCGGGATGGACCGGCGGCCTCCTCGTGCTCGACGCCGCCTGCCCGGACGGGTACATGGAAGTCGCGTGCCTCCCCGGGGACGACGGGTGCACGGACGAGCGGACGATCGCAGTCTGCGACGCCGGGGGAACCGCGATGGTTGCCGTGGCCACGTGCGCCGAGGGCGAATTCTGCGTCGGCGGCGCGTGCAAGGCGTGCGCCCCCCATTCACACAAGGGCTGCAAGGACGGGGACGTCTGGTGGGTCGACTCCTGCGGCCTGGCCGAGGAGTTCGTCGAGGACTGCGGTGCGAAGACCTGCTTGTGCGGCGCCTGCAAGACGTCCGCTGCCTGCAAGCTGTCGGACTGCTCGGAGGACGGCTTCTCGTACACGTGCGCGACCGCGAGCAAGACCGTGAACTACTCGCACGGAGGCCCCGGACCCAACGGGATCTCCTCCGTTTCGGTCCACTACGACAACGGCCGCGTCGTGACGTGCGCCTGCTTGTCCTCCTCGTCCGGGTCCTGCCACGACGACACGACCGCCACCTGCACGTTCTGACCGCACGATCCACGAAACGACGATGGCGCCCGCGTGCCCGAGGAGGGCTTCGCCGCGCGCCTCCGGACGGCCCCGCACAAGCCGCGCGCGCACCGTAACGCGTTCCGCAGGCACGGGGGCTTGCCTTCCGATCCGCCCCGGTCCTACAATCATCCGGGTCAGGTCGGGGTGCCCGAATGCAGTTGCAGGGCGCGATGCTCGCTCAGATGTCCAAGACGAACTTCAAGTCGAAGGCCATCAAGCTGCCCCTGGACTTCAACGGGCTCCCCCCGGAGCACCCGTTCACGGGGAAGGACCAGAAGGCCCCGGACGCGGCCGCCCTGTTCGTCGCGCCGAGCACGCTCGGGCTGCACGTGGACACGACGAAGACGATCGGCGGCCAGGTCGAGGGCCTGATCGACGCCTGCGCCGACGCGGTCGGGCAGGCGTTCCAGCAGTGGCAGGCCGGCCTGAAGTTCGCGGGCGTGATCATCAACGGTCCCGTCGGCATGGCGATCCCGGGCGGGCTCATCGGCGTGCCGCTGTCCGGGCTGATCCAGGGCCCCACCGCCGGCAAGTGCGCGGGAAAGCAGCCGTCCTTCGTGCAGCACGCGAGGGCGATCACGAACGCGATCGGGACCGCGATGTCCGCCTGGCAGTCCACGTACATGGTGACGCTTACGTTCCCGGGCGGCGCGATCTGCTCGACCACGATGGTCCCGTCCCCGTGCACGCCGATGCCGGTAGCCGCGGGCTCAAGCCCCGCCGGCGACGCGATGCTCCAGCCGGGCGCGCTCAAGGGCCTGATGCTCGCGAACCACGGCAAGCCCGGGAACCACACGCTCGACATCTACGACGCGGTCGCGCAGGCATTCTGCACGATCTTCACGCAGTGGAAGGCCGCGACGCAGATCACCGGCATCATGGGCGCCGGCGGCGTCGCGGCCGTCCCGCCGCTGCCTCCCACCCCGGTCGTGATGGCGATCGGGAACGGGGGCGCGGTCGTCTGATGGCCCCACCCGACGCCCCCGATCCTCCGGCCGCCCCCTCCCCCGCCGACGCGGACCGGCTCGAGGCGCAGGCCCGGCTGGCGAGCCTCGGGATGATCGCGGCCGGCGTGGCGCACGAGCTGTCGAACCCGCTCGGCTACGTGCAGTCGAACAACCAGTTCCTGCGCACGCTGGTCGACGAGGTGCTCGCGGGCGGATGCGACCCCGCGAAGGCGCGCGCCGCCCTGGAGGAGGCCCGCGGCATCCTGGCCGAGAACGCGGACGGCATCCGGCGCATGGTCGGGATCACGTCCGAGCTGCGCCGCGTCGCGCGGGCGCCGGCCGAGCCGAAGCCGTGCGACCTCGAGGAGGCGATCGATCGCGCGGTGACGCTCGCGCACAACGCATTGAAGTACAAGGCGACCGTGGTCAAGGAATACGGCCATCCCGGCGAGGTGATGGCGGACGAGGGGCGGCTCGCCCAGGTATTCGTGAACCTGCTGGTCAACGCGGCGCAG
This sequence comes from Deltaproteobacteria bacterium, assembly GCA_016875475.1. GTDB lineage: Bacteria > Myxococcota_A > UBA9042 > DTJE01 > DTJE01 > VGRB01. The sequence goes on along the minus strand of VGRB01000227.1, from coordinate 4,924 downwards.
GCGATCCCCGAGCGCGGCGAGGTGCGGCTCGGCACGTCGGCGGACGGCGGCTTCGCGGTCGCGACCTGCGCGGACACCGGGGGCGGCATGGCGCCCGACGTCCTGGCGCGCCTGTGGGACCCGTTCTTCACGACCAAGCCCGCGGGCGTGGGCACGGGCCTCGGTCTGTGGATCGTCCGCCGCTTCGTCGAGGGCGCGGGCGGCCGCGTCGAGGTGCAGTCCGAAGTCGGCCGCGGCACGACGTTTTCCATCCGCCTTCCGCTCGCCGCGCCGTGACGGGTAGAATCCGTTTCCTGAAGCCTGTTTCCACCGGAGGTGCCGAGGTGTCCCGGAGGCAGTTGAACGTGGCGGTCGTCGGGGCGACCGGCGTGGTCGGACGCCAGGCGATCGAGATCCTCGAGGAGCGGAAGTTCCCCGTCGCGGGCATGCGCTTCCTCGCATCGGGCCGCTCGGCCGGCCAGACCCTCTCGTTCGGCGGCGAGCTGGTCGCGGTCGAGAACCTCGCGACCGCGGACTTCCGCGGCGTCGAGGTGGTCCTTTCCGCGCCGGGGTCGTCGGTCAGCCGCGAGTTCGCGCCGAAGGCGGTCGCGGCCGGCGCGCTGGTCATCGACAAGTCGAGCGCGTTCCGGATGGACCCGGACGTGCCGCTGGTGGTCCCGGAGGTCAACCCGCACGACGCGGCGCGCCACAAGGGGATCATCTCGAGCCCGAACTGCTCGACCATCCCGCTCGTGCTGGCGCTGTGGCCGCTCCACCGGCAGTACGGGATCCGGCGCGTCGTGGTCTCGACGTACCAGGCGGTCAGCGGCGCCGGCAGGAAGGGCGTGGACGAGCTGCTCGGTCAGACCGCGGCGCTGCTGAACCAGCGGCCCGCGGAAGTGAAGGCCCTGCCGCACCAGATCGCGTTCAACGTGGTCCCGCACGTCGAGGTCTTCCGGGACGACACCGAGGGCTACACCACCGAGGAGGTCAAGCTCGTCGAGGAATCCCGCAAGATCATGGGGTTGCCGGAGCTGCGCGTCAGCGCGACGTGCGTGCGGGTGCCCGTCCTGACCGGCCACTCGGAGTCGGTGAACGTCGAGTTCGAGCGGCCCGCGTCGCCCGAGGCGGTGCGCGAGGTCCTTTCCGCCGCGCCGGGCGTGCGCGTGGTGGACGACCCGGCCGCCGCCGAATACCCGATGCCGCTCGACGCGGCGGGGGGGGACGAGGTTCTGGTCGGTCGCATCCGCGCGGATCGCAGCGCCGGGAACGCGCTGAACCTGTGGCTGGCGTCGGACAACACGCGCAAGGGGGCCGCGCTGAACGCGGTCCAGATCGCGGAGCTGGTGTTCGGGGTCGGGCCGGTGCAGCTCAGCGTGGGCGGCTGATCGGACCCCTGCGGCGCGCCCGTGCCACTCTGGCCGCGGCCGGGGCCGCGCCGTTTGACAAAATGGCACGGCGCCCCGATCATCCCGCGCGGTTTCGCCTCGCGGGGACGCCGGTTCCGGCCGCCGCGCGGGGGGACGAACGTGGCACGGACGTTGCTTGGTGCTGGCCTTCGGCGTTTCGTGCCGGGGAGCGAGATGACACGGTTCCACGCAGGACTCGGGATGGCCGCGGCGGTCGCGGGATGGACCCTGCTCGCCGCCCCGCCGGCAGCGGCCGACGTCAAGATGACCCTCCTCCGGATCGAGAACGACAACGAGCTGTCCGACCGCATCAACGCCCACGCGCCCGACGAGGAGCACGTCATCAACCTGGCGGACTGCCTCCGGTACACGGAGGACCTTACGTACATCACGCTCGTGTGGTCGGGCTCGCCGGAGAACCCCTCGGGCGGCATCGACCGCGACGTCGTCAAGATCAGCGAGCCGGACGCCGACTGCCAGGCCGACAAGGCCGAGCTGGGCACGGACGAGAAGTGCTCGCTGAGGCAGGCCAACACGAGCCTGCCGCTCTCCGGGGAGGAGACCAGGCTCCTGGCCTCCGACATCACCCGCGACTGCGCTGCCGGCAGCGACTTCAACGTCAACGTCTACATCATCCTCGACGAGCCGGACAGCACGCCCGCGGGGTCCACGACCACGGACACGAACGTGTCGAGCCTCAAGGTCTCCTTCCGGGTGGACCTCGAGCCGCCGAAGCCGGTGCAGGTCGACGAGATCGAGCCCGGGGACGCCAACCTGAAGGTGTCGTGGTCGGACCGGGACAACGAGGGCGAGAGCGACCCGAGCTACCGCGTCTACTGGAGCACGCGCGACTTCGACGACTCCACCAAGGGCGAGGACGACGTCAGCTCGGACACGTCCGGCAGCCTTTCGTACCAGATCACCGGACTGGACAACTACCGGAAGTACTACGTCGCCGTGGCGGCGCTCGACGCGAACGACAACGAGAGCGTGATCGGCGAGAAGGCGAAGATGTCGGGCTCGCCGGTCGAGGTGGCCGACTTCTTCGAACTGTACAAGCAGGCGGGCGGCGACGAGCAGGGCGGGTTCTGCTTCGTCGCGACCGCGGCGTGGGGCAGCCCCATGGCCGCGGACGTGGTCACGCTGCGCTCGTTCCGCGACCGCTACCTGATGACCTGGGCGCCCGGGCGGCTGTTCGTGGACGCCTACTACACGGTGAGCCCGCCGCTCGCGGACCTCATCGCGGATCACGAGGGGCTCCGCACGGCGGTCCGCGTCGCGCTGTGGCCGTTCGTGGCCGTGGCCGGCGTCACGGTCGAGCTGCCGACCGTCCTGGGCACGGCGATCCTGCTCGGCTGCGCGCTGGCATGGGGGCTCGGCGTGAGCCTGGTCGCGGTCCGCGTGCAGCGCCGCGCCGCGCGCCGGGGAGGGCACGCATGAACAGGCGCATCCACACGCACGCCCGCCGGCACGCTTGCAGGCGCGTCTCCCTCGCCGTCTGCCTCCTGGCCCTTGCGGCTCCCGCGGCCGCGTCCGCCGAGTCGGACCGCGACATGATGCTCGAGCTGAAGTTCGGCCCGTACAGGCCGGCCGTGGACAGCGAGTTCGGGTCCGCGACGCCGTACGAGGACATCTTCGGAAGCGGCAGCATGTTCATGACGAAGCTCGAGCTGGACTACGAGTTCTTCAAGATGCACGGGACGCTGGGCGTGGGCGGCACGATCGGCTACGCCCAGGACACGGGGCGCGGCGTGATGGCGGACGGGACGACCTCGTCCGACGAGACCACGCTGCACGTCCTGCCGCTGTCGATCGACCTCGTCTATCGCTGGGACTGGCTGGCGCACAACCACAAGGTCCCGCTCGTCCCGGTCGTCAAGGCCGGGTTCGACTACTACGTCTGGTGGGTGACGAACGGCGTCGGCCGCGTGCCGCAGTGGGAGGACCCGGTCACGGGGAAGGTCTCCCAGGGGCGCGGCGGCACGTTCGGAGGCCACGTCACGTTCGGGCTGTCCCTGATGCTGGACTTCCTGGCCCCGGACATGGCGCAGACCTTCGACACCGACGTCGGCGTGAACAACACCTTCCTGTTCGCCGAGTTCACCATGAGCTGGATCGACGACTTCGGCGCGAGGTCCCGCATGGACTTCTCGTCGAACTCCTTCCTGGCCGGCATCGCGTTCGAGTTCTAGTGTACGGAAACCTCAAGGTCGCAGCCGTCATCCCGGCCCGCGAGACGGGCACCCGCCTCGAGCGCGTCGTCGCGAACGTGGACTCGGCGGTGGACCTCGTCGTCGTCGTGGAGGACGGCTGCGCGTCTCCCGAGGCGACCGCAACGCCGTTCGTCCGCCGCGTGCGGCACGAGCGCAACATGGGCGTGGGCGCCGCGATCCTGACCGGCTACGGCGAGGCGCGCGCGGCCGGCTGCGACGTCGCCGTGGTCATGGCGTCCGACGGCCAGATGGACCCGGCGGACACGCGAGCGCTGCTGGCGCCGATCGCGGCCGGGACCGCGGACTACGTCAAGGGCGACCGCCTGTCCCACCCCGCGTGCCGGACGGCGATGCCCGCGGCCCGCCGGCTCGGCAACTGCTGCCTCACCTTCCTGACGCGCGTCGTCACCGGCCTGCCCGTGACCGACAGCCAGTGCGGCTACACCGCGCTCCGCCTGGACCGCCTCGACCGGCTCCCCGCCGACTGGATCTACCCCCGCTACGGGTTCCCGAACGACCTGCTCGCCGCCGCGAGCGGGGCCGGGCTCCGGGTCTCGGAGGCCGTGGTCGCGCCGATCTACCGCGACGAGCCGTCCGGCATCCGCCCCGCCGTGGCGGCCTTCGTCTACCCGCTCGTCCTGGCGCGCGGCCTCGTCGTGCGCGCGGTGGCATGGTGGCGGGGGCGACGTCGCGCTACACTCGATCCCGCCCACGGAGTCGGAACCGTCCGCAGATGAAGGTCCTGATGCTCACGTCCTCGTACCCGACCCGGCCGGGCGACTGGCGGGGGGGGTTCGTGCGCGACCTCGCCCGGGCCCTGATCGCTCGGGACGTGGACGTCGAGGTCGCGGCGCCGCGCCCCCGGCCGGACACCGGCGACGAGGACGACGGGGACGACGACCCGGCCGAGCCCGGCGGCCACGACCCGCGCGTCGCCTGGCTGCCGTCGCTCCTGCCCGCGGACGGCCGCGCGTTCCACGGCGCCGGGATCGAGGCGAACCTCCGGGCCGACCCCCTCGGCGCCGCGACCCTGCCGCCGTTCCTGCTCGCGTTCGCGGCCGAGGCGGCGATCCGGAGCGTGTTCGCGGACGTGATCGTCGCGCACTGGCTGCTCCCCATGGGCGCGGTCGGCTCGTTCCTTGCCCGCCTCGGCCGCAAGCCGCTGGTCGTGGTCGCGCACTCCGGGCCCGCGGGGGTCCTCGCCGTGCCGCCGTTTCGCAACGCGGTCCGTTACGTGGTCCGCGCCGCGACCGCGGTAGCGTGCGTGTCCGACGCGGTGCTGGACCGGGTGGCGGCGGTCGCGGGGACCGGGCTCGCCGGTCG
>VGRB01000226.1 GCA_016875475.1 Deltaproteobacteria bacterium | reverse complement strand
CGGCGGTGCGCGCGGAACCGAGCACGATCGCCGCCTGCCCGACGAGGTCGCCCGACCTGTATTCCACCGGCCCGCCTTCCGGGACGTCCACCTGGACCCTCCCGCGGACGACGAGGTGGACGTCCTGCTCCAGCGAGCCCTTCTCGATCAGCTTCGCCCCGGCCCGATAGTGCTTGAGACGGCCCGCCTGGAGGAGGCGTTCGGCGTCCTCGCGCCCGAGGGGTCGCAGGAACCTGCTCTCCGAGATCACGTCGAGCAGGTCGTTCCACCGCTCCCGGATGTGGACGAGGTCCTCCATCTGGCGCTTGAAGGACGGCACCGCCCTGACCAGCGCCTCGAACGCGGCCCGCGGCAGGAAGAGCGTCTGGACGTCGCTGGACGCAACGACGCGAGCACCGGTCGCCTCGTCGCGGAGGATGGACCGCTCGCCGAACAGGTGCCCGGGGCCCAGGTGCGCGATCGTGCTGAAGCCGCCGCTCGGCGCGCGCCCCTGGACGATCACGTGGCCGTAGAGGATGAGGTGCAGGCCCTCGCCGGGCCTCCCGATCTCGACGATCACGTCCGAGTGCCCGAAGCTCCGCATGGCGGACGCGGCGAGCGCGCGGTCCGCGGCCCCCTCCCTCTCCAGCACGCCGAGGTAGGTGCTCTCGAAGACCCACTCGAAGAAGCCCCCCTTGCGAAGATCGGCCCGCGACACCCCCTTGTTCCCACCGCCGCGACCCGACGCGTGGCCGGTCCCCATGTCGTCCTCCGAGTGCGAGCTCGACCGTGGCATGGTATGACGGATGGCGGGGAGGGGCAATGACGGATGGGGGGCGGGGCAGGGAGGACGGGCACGGGTACGGGCAATGGCACCGCGCTGCCGGCCCCGAGGTCCGCCACGTGCTGGTGGATCCGGAGGTCCGGGACCGGCCGATCCGGTCGCGCATTTCCGGGCGCGCTCCGCGAAATGCTACCCTACCCCGGTGGAACGGAGGTCCGCCAGCGTGGTCCTGCTGCTGCTCTCGCTGATCGTGACGCGCCTCGCGGTCGCGGACGAGATCGCCCCGCCCCCGCGCGTGCCGGTCAGGCTCGGCATCGACGTGCTGCTGGAGAAGCGCATCGACCTCGTCGCTGGGAAGCGCGTGGGCCTGATCACGAACGCCTCCGCGGTGGACGGCAGGCTCGTCCAGACGCTCGACCGGCTGCGGTCCGACCCGCGCGTGAGCGTCGTCCAGCTCTACGCGCCGGAGCACGGGCTCGGCGGCTCCATGCCGAACGGCATGAGCGACCGCAAGGGGATCGACTCGGCGACGGGCCTCCCGATCGAGGGGCTGTTCGGCGGCAACTCGCGGCCGAGCCCGGCCTCGCTCGCGCGCATCGACGTGCTCGTCTTCGACATCCAGGACATCGGGAGCCGGACCTACACCTACGTCTCGACGCTCGGGCACGCGATGATCGCGGCGGCTGGTGCGCGCGTGCCGGTCGTGGTGCTGGACCGGCCGAACCCGATCGGAGGTCACCTCTACGAAGGCCCGATCCGCGCTCCGAAGTACAAGAGCCTGATCGGCTGGGGGCCGCTGCCGGTGACCCACGGCATGACCGTGGGCGAGCTTGCGCGCTTCTACAACGGAGAGCTGTCCATCGGCTGCGACCTGACCGTCGTGGAGATGGAGGGCTGGCGGCGAGGCATGGTGTGGGGGGACACGGGGCTCGAGTGGGTCCCGACGTCGCCGGGCATCCCGCACCCGCTGAACGCGCACCTGTACGTCGCGACCGGCATGGTCGGCGGGTCGGGCACGAACCTGAACGAGGGCGCCGGCAACTCGATGCCGTTCGAGCTGGTCGGGGCGCCGTGGGTGGACGGGAAGCTCCTCGCGGACGATCTCAACGCCGCCGGCCTGCCCGGGGTGTGGTTCCGGCCGATCGTGTGGCGCGCGTACCGGGGGCAGTTCGCGAACCGCGTCATCCGCGGCGTGCAGCTCATCCTCAAGGACCCGAAGGCGTTCCGGCCGCTCAAGACCGCGCTCGCGATCCTGACCACGATCCACCGCCTGTGGCCCAGGGACCTCCGCATCCGCGACGCGCGCCGATTCGGCCGCGTGTGGGGGAACGACGAGGTCCTGCGCATGATCCGGCGCGGCGTGGCCCCCGACGAGATCGAGAAGACCTGGGAGCCGGAGCTGGCCGCGTTCGGCGAGAAGCGGGCGAAGTACTTGATTTACAAGTAGGCGCTCTCCCGCCGGCTTCCGATTCATAAGTGTAGAAGACGTCGCCCGCGCGACCCGCCCGCGATCCGCCGCGACGTGCGTCAGGGCGGCGTCTTCGGCCCGGATCCCCCTTGCACCAGAAGAAGCAAGGGGGGCCCACCGGCGGGTGGGGCTCTTCTCAGTACTTGTTCCGCACCTTCAGCTTGTAGCGGGTGTTCGTGCAGGTGATCCCGGTGTTCGAGCACGGCGCCGTCGCGGAGCGGTAGACCTTCACGTAGTACGTCGCGTTCGGCAGCGCGGAGCACACCGTGACCGCGTGGGCGTCGGTCGGCACGCCGCAGGCCGCGCCCGCGGTCTCGCAGCAGTCGGAGGCGGTGCCGCCCGCCTGGCAGGCCCCGGCCGCGCAGCAGTTCCACTGGGCCTCGGCCACGCAGTCCCGCTTGCCGTAGGCACCGGTGAACGCGCTCTCGAACGTCCTGAGGTCGCCCGGGGAGGCGGACCCGTTGCACGTCCCGACCGTGGAGCAGTCCGAGTAGACCTGGAACCGGACGCAGCTGTCGGAGATCGCCGGGTCCAGCTCGACCACGAACCCGAACTTCTCGGTCCCATGCGACGCCCAGGTGCCGTTCTGCAAGGTGTCCGTGATCGTGAACTTGTACCAGTCCTCGTCGGCAGCGGGCAGCACGGTGTTGCTGTCGTTCGGGGTTGCGAGCTCCGCCCCCGAGACCTCGTCCGACAGGGTCCCGAGGTCCCACGCGGCCGCGCAGGTCGGACCCTTCCCCTGGATGTCGAACAAGTCCTGCTGGCACTCGCAGCCGTCCCCGTAGATGCCGTTGACGTTGCCCCACGTCGCGTCGCAGGTCTTGACGCTGCACGCGGTGCCGGCACCCGCGCACTCGCCGGTCCCGTGCGGGACCACGGCGCACGCGACGTCCGCGTCCGTGTCGATCGCGTCCGCGACGTTGTCGCAGTCCTGGTCCGTGCCGTTGCATGTCTCCGTCGTGGCGTTCGCCTCGCCCGGACAGACGATGCCGAGCTGGTTCGCGGCGCACGCGGTGCGGGTCCCGGCGCAGACGCCGAAGCCGCAGACCGTGTTGACGCCGCTGACCGGCTGCCCGTTCTTCTGGGTCATCGTGAAGTCCTCGTCCGTCGCGCCGGAGCAGTCGTTGTCCTTGCCGTCGCAGCGAACCTCGACCCCGGCCTCGAAGAACGCGGAGTACGCGACGTACGTCACGTTCGTGCACCCCTGCCAGACCCCGCCGCTGCAGAGGGACGCCGGCTTCTTCGACCCCGAGCAGACGCCGTTCTGGTTCTCGCAATTCGGCTGGTCATGGATGAAGTAGCCGCCCACCACGTCGTTGGTGTCGAGGTCGTCGGTCATGCCGTCGCAGTCCTCGTCGCCGCCGCCGCACTTCTCGACCTTGTTGCCGACCGTGTCGTTGACGCACTCGACCGTGCTCCCGTCCGCCTTGCACGTGAACGTCCCTCCCTTGCACAGGTCCGCGTCGCTGCCGTCGCACGCGGCACCCTTCGTCGGGAAGTCCTCGTCCACCAGGGTGTCGCAGTCGTCGTCCAGCCCGTTGCACTTCTCGGTGTACGACGCGGTCTCGTTGACGCACTCGACGGCGCTCCCGTCCGCCTTGCACGTGTTCGTCCCCATCTTGCACTGGTCCGCGTCGCTGCCGTCGCACGACTGGCCCTTGGCCGGGAAGTCCTCGTCCGTCAGACCGTCGCAATCGTCGTCGAGCCCGTTGCACCGCTCGACCTTGTTGCCGACGGTGTCGTTCACGCACTCGACGCCGGTGCCGTTCGCGAGGCACGTGAAGGTCCCGCCCTTGCACTGGTCCGCGTCCGGCCCGTCGCACGCGGCACCCTTCGTCGGGAAGTCCTCGTCGACGAGGGTGTCGCAGTCGTCGTCGAGCCCGTTGCACTTCTCGGTGATCCCCGCCGGGCTCTCGTTCACGCACTCGACGCCGCTCCCGTTCGCCTTGCACGTATTCGTCCCGTTCTTGCACTGGTCGGCGTCCGCGCCGTCGCACGCGGCGCCCTTGGTCGGGAAGTCCTCGTCGGTCGCGCCGTCGCAGTCGTCGTCGAGCCCGTTGCACGTCTCGGCCTGCGGCGTGGCGTCGTTCACGCACTCGACCCCGCTCCCGTCCGCCTTGCACGTGAACGTGCCGAGCTTGCACTGGTCCGCGTCCGGCCCGTCGCACGCCTGCCCCTTGGTCGGGTAGTCCTCGTCCGTCAGCGAGTCGCAGTCGTCGTCCAGGCCGTTGCACCTGTCCACGATGTTCTGCGTGGACTCGTTGACGCACTCGACCCCGTACCCGTCCGCCTTGCACGTGTACGTCCCGTTCTTGCACCAGTCCGTGTCCGCGCCGTCGCAGGGCTTCCCCTTGTCCGTGAAGTCCTCGTCCGTCGCCGCGTCGCAGTCGTCGTCCACGCCGTTGCACTTCTCGGTCACGTTGGCCGGGCTCTCGTTCACGCACTCGACGCCGGTCCCGTCCGCCCTGCACGTGAACGTCCCGTTCTTGCAGAGGTCCCCGTCCGACCCGTCGCACGGCTGGCCCTTGGTCGTGAACGTCTCGTCCGTGGCCCCGTCGCAGTCGTCGTCCTGGCCGTTGCACGCCTCCTGGATGTTCGCCGGGCTCTCGTTGACGCACTCGACGCCGGTCCCGGCCGCGTTGCACGTGTACGTGCCGCGCTTGCAGAGGTCGCCGTCGCTGCCGTCGCACGCAGCCCCCTTCGTCGGGAAGTCCTCGTCCACGAGCGTGTCGCAGTCGTCGTCCGCGCCGTTGCACTTCTCGGTGGACGTGCCCGTCTCGTTGACGCACTCGACGCCGGTCCCGTCCGCCTTGCACGTGTAGGTCCCGGTCTTGCACGAGTCCGGGTCGCCCCCGTCGCACGCCTTGCCCTTGTCCGTATAGGTCTCGTCGGTCTGGCCGTTGCACGAGTCGTCGAGCCCGTTGCACGTCTCGCCCCGCGCGTTCGACTCGCTCGGGCACCGGGTCCCGAGCTTGTCGGCCCTGCACGCCGTGCTGCTCCCGGTGCAGATCCCGGTGCCGCAGGCCTTCCCGACGCCGGTCACGATCGCGCCGTTCAACTGCACCAGGCTGAAGTCCTCGTCCGCCGCGCCGTCGCAGTCGTTGTCCAGCGCGTCGCACGACGCCTCGACCCCGTCCTGGTACTGCCCGCTGTTCGCGGCGTACTGCGCCGCGCCGCACGCATTCCACCTGCCGCCCGAGCACAGCACCGCGTTCTTCCTGGCGCCGACGCAGACGCCGGCCTGGTTCTCGCATGCCGGCGTGTCGTAGAGGAAGAACCCGCCCACGATGTCGTTCGCGTCGGCCGCGTCGGTCTTGCCGTCGCAGTCGTCGTCCGCCCCGTTGCAGACCTCGTCGCCGGCCCTCGACTCGTTGTCGCACAGGATGTGCTCGGTGTCCTCGGCGCACTTCGTGACGCCGCCCGCGCACGCGCCGACACCGCACGCCTTGCCGACGCCCGAGACGCTCGCCCCGTTCTTGAGCACGACCGTGAAGTCCTCGTCCACGGCCCCGTTGCAGTCGTTGTCGAGGCCGTCGCAGTGGCGCTCGACGTTCGCCTCGTAGGCGGGGTTGTGGGACACGTACTGGGCCGCCTGGCACGGAAGCCACCCGCCGTTCGAGCACAGGGCCGCGGGCTTCTTCGCCCCCGAGCACACCCCGAGCTTCAGCTCGCACTCCTGCGCCGCGTCGTACCGGAGGAACCCGTTCACCACGTCGTTCGCGTCCGCGGCGTCCATCATGCCGTCGCAGTCGTCGTCCACCGCGTTGCAGATCTCGGCGCTCGCGAGCGACTCCTTCGTGCAGTAGATCCCGAGGCGGTTCGCGGTGCAGGCGATCTGCCCGCCGGAACACTTCCCGACGCCGCACGTCGCCCCCACCTGGGTCGCGGTGACGCCGTTCAGGAGCTGGACGCTGAAGTCCTCGTCCACATTGCCGTTGCAGTCGTTGTCGAGGCCGTCGCAGTGGACCTCCTGGCCCGCCTCGAACGTGCCCCCGGAGTGCGCCGTGTAGTTCGCGTTCCCGCACGGCTGCCACGCCCCGCCCACGCACAGGGTCGCGGGCTTCTTCGCCCCGCCGCACACGCCGTTCTGGACCTCGCAGTCCCGCGAGTCGTACCGGAAGTAGCCGGCGACCACGTCGTCCGTGTCGGCCGCGTCCGCCTTGCCGTCGCAGTCGTCGTCCCCCGTGCCGCAGACCTCGGCGACCGCCTTCAGCTCGAACGGGCAGTCGATCCCCGTCTTGTCCGCCGTGCACGCGGTCTTCCCCCCCGCGCACCGGCCGGTGCCGCAACTCGCCCCCACGCCGGTCGCGATGGTCCCGTCGAGGAGCGTCACGGAGAAGTCCTCGTCCGTGGACGCGTCGCAGTCGTTGTCCGCGCCGTCGCACCGCCTCTCGGTCCCCCCGTCGTACGACGCCGACTGGGCCGCGTACGTCACGGACGAGCACGCCTGCCACTGGCCGTTCACGCACAGCGCCGCCGGCTTCTTCGACCCGGCGCACGCGCCCGCCTGGAGCGCGCACGCCGGCTGGTCCCACAGCAGGAACCCGGCGACCACGTCGCCGAGGTCGTCGGCGTCCGCGAGCCCGTCGCAGTCCTCGTCGGCCCTCGGCGAGACGCACTTCTCGTGCGACGCCATCGATTCGGTCGGGCAGACGGTGCCGGTCTGGTCCGCCTTGCACACGGTCGTGCCCCCCGCGCACGCGCCCGCGCCGCACGCCGCCCCGGTCCCGCGCACGGTCGAGCCGTCGAGCAGGGTCACCGAGAAGTCCTCGTCCGCCTCGCCGGAGCAGTCGTTGTCGAGCCCGTCGCACGATTTCTCGGCGTCCGCCTGGAACTTCGAGGACCACGCCGCGTACTGGGCCGCGCCGCACGCAGCCCACTTCCCGTCCGCGCACAGCGTCGCCGGCTTCTTCGCGCCCGCGCACACGCCCGCCTGCACCTCGCACGCCTGCGGGTCGTGGACGAGGTAGCCCCCCACGACGTCGCCCGTGTCGGCCGCGTCGGTCGCGCCGTCGCAGTCGTCGTCAGCGCCGTTGCAGACCTCGTCCTTGCGGTTCGCCTCGGAGGGGCACTCGATCCGCGCGCCGTCCGCGGCGCACGCCGTGGTCCCGCCCTTGCACGCGCCGGTCCCGCAGGGGGTGCCGACGCCCGTCACGACCTGCCCGTTCAGCAGCGCGACGGAGAAGTCCTCGTCGATCGCGCCGGAACAGTCGTTGTCGCGGCCGTCGCACAGCGTCTCGCCCCCCGCCTCGTAGGCGGCGTCGTGCGCCTCGTACTCGGCGCCGCCGCACGCCTTCCAGACGCCGTCCGCGCAGAGCGACGCGGGCTTCATCGCGCCCGCGCACACCCCGATCTGGTTGCCGCACGCCTGCGGGTCGTACCGCATGAACCCGCCGACGATCTCCTCCGCGTCCGCCGTGTCGGTCGCGCCGTCGCAGTCGTCGTCCTTGCCGTTGCACTTCTCCTGCTCGGACGCGGCCTCGCTCGGGCAGAACACGCCCTTCCCGGTCGCCGCGCACGCGGTGAACCCACCCGCGCACCGGCCCGTGCCGCACGCCGCGCCCACGCCGGTCGCGACCCGCCCGTCGAGCAGCGTCACCGAGAAGTCCTCGTCCGAGCCGCCGTCGCAGTCGTTGTCCTTGCCGTCGCACCGCGTCTCCGCGCCCGCCTCGAACAGGGCGGACTGCGCCGCGTAGACCGCGGCCGGGCACGGCTGCCACTTGCCGTCCACGCACAGGGTCGCGGGCCGGATCACCCCGGCGCAGGACCCGCGCTGCTCGTCGCAGAGGGCCGGGTCGGCGACGAAGAAGCCGTTCGCGATCGCGCCCAGGTCGGACGCGTCGTTGAACCCGTCGCAGTCGTTGTCAGTGCCGTCGCAGACCTCGGGCTTCGCCCCGGGCTCCGAGTCGCAGACGATGCCCTTCCCGTCCGCGGAGCAGACGGTCCGGCCGCCCGAGCACGCGCCGGCGCCGCACGTGTTCCCGGCGCCGTTCACGGTCGTGCCGTCGAGGAGCGTGACCGCGAAGTCCTCGTCCGCGGTCCCGTCGCAGTCGTTGTCCTGGCCGTCGCACCGGACCTCCGCCCCGCCGTCGAAGCGCGGGTCGTGGCCGCGGTAGGCGACGTCGTCGCACGCCAGGAACTGCCCGTCCACGCAGAGATACGCGGGCTTCAGCGAGCCGACGCACGCCCCGAGCCGCAGCTCGCACTGCGGCTTGTCCGCGACGAGGAAGCCGTCAGCCACGCCGTCCGGGTCCGCGGCGTCGATGCCGTCGTCGCAGTCGTCGTCGATCCCGTTGCACGTCTCGGGCCGCCCGTGGAACACGGAGGCGTCGTCCGGGCGGCAGTCCGTGTCGTTCGGGTCCTGGTCGCCGTCGCGGTCCGGGTCGCACGCGTCGCCGAAACCGTCGAGATCCAGGTCCTCCTGGCCGGCGTTCGGGGAGGTGGGGCAGTTGTCCGGCACGTCCGGCTTCGAGCAGCCGGGGTTCGGGTTCGGGTCCTCGTCCCCGTCGATGTCGCAGTCGCACGCGTCGCCGGTCCCGTCCGAGTCGAGGTCCGCCTGGTTGCCGTTCGGGGTCTTCGGGCAGTTGTCGTCGCCGTCCGGCACGCCGTCGCCGTCCCAGTCGCCGTTGCACGCATCGCCGATCCCGCGCCCGCTGGTGTCGGCCCCC